>NZ_JBIVCA010000017.1:0-137316 GCF_044746345.1 Lysinibacillus sp. NPDC086135
GAAGTGAAAAGTTATATGACGTATTACAACCATTATCGAGGGCAATGGAACTTGAAAAAGCTGCCGCCTGCAAAATACAGACAGCAGCTTCAAAAAGTTGCCTAGCTTTTTTTCAAAATGACCTTTACAAAGGGTACACTTCAAAAGAGATAGCTTTTCTTCAACTAAATCAATTGTTTTTTTGCTCCTTGTTCAACTAAGGCACCCCGTTAGTTTAATAAGGACAGCTACGCTTCCGCCCGATTGCTGAATTAGTGAAAACTACTTTTCAATTGTAAATTCTTGACTATGAGTGCTACCATACCCCGATGACGAGTCAATAGCGATTTCATAGTTTCCTTTTAAGAATCTCATTTGTATTACTTTCATGTCTTTGAATATTCATAATTGCACCTCCATTATATTTATATATAACATGTGACTAATTATGATCTTTATGAATAAGTTAACCATATTTTCCCAATATTTTTAGGGGCATCTTATTTCGCCTTGTTACATTTCACTAATTGAATTTAAAACACATCCGTATGCTATTTGGTGAAATTTACCATTCGAGACGTAATTATTGCAGTAATTAAGATAATAATAGCGGTTATCAAACCAGATTCTCCAATCCAAATCTCAGTTTGATATCCTGTACTTGCACGTGCAAAAGGTCCTTGAATAATGGCATTCCAAGTAGTATGGATGATAACCGAAAGCCAAATGCTACCTGTGATAAGTCGTAAATAGGCTGTAATATAACTGAATGGCACAATACAAAAATAGATGCCAAGTACTGAAAGAAGGACAGGTGGTCCCTCTACATATAGACCAGCAATAACTATTGGAACATGCCACGTTGCCCAAATCAATCCACTAATAAGGATGGGCCGTGAAAACTCTGCATCGACTAGCCTTGTGAGCATATAACCTCGCCAACCCATTTCTTCTCCCAAAACTGGGATTAAGCTAAGCAAACTTCCGAAAATGCCGCTCAATACTACTAGATAAATGAAACTGAATGGGGCCGTTAGATACTGAAGCCCAAGTATATTGTAGATTGGTTCTAACATACCACCTTCGGGATTCTGAAACCCCGCAATTCCGCTCAACCAGGCGATAGAATAAGTAATTCCACAAATAATCATAGGGATTAGCAGAGCAAAACCAATCCCCTTCCATATCTTTAAGTTACCGAGACTAAAAGATACATCTTTAAACCCTTCTTTCAGTATTATGCGAGTCAAAACAGAAGAAAATGCTGGGGTAAACATATATACCACAATAAGCGGCATACTTTTCGTAATTATTACTACTACATTTAGGATGATAGAAGTAATGATTAAAATACTCAGAAAGAGTTGAAGTCCTATTTTAGCACGTTGGATTTTATCTTTATTGTGGAACGATTTTGCGTGTAATATCATTGTAATCCGCCCTTCCCCTTTAATTCATTTGTTTATCGTATTTACTTCCTGTCATTTCCACAGACACAACTTAGAATAAAAATATTTTGGCATACAGATTAATTCATCTTTAAAATCCCTCCCAAATTTATAATCTAGTCTTACTTGCGACTCATCAATGTAATTATTATTTATAAGTTGTCATAGCCGATAGTACAAAAGTGTAATGATTTTCCTATGACCTGTGTCAATTAACCTTATGACAATATGTAACTAGAAAATATGATATGGGATAGATAACAATTGAATTAAGGCAATTGATTCGTGCAAGTACATGAATCAATCTTGCTTTTACAAATAATTCAATTGAGGTGGAAAAAAATGAATAAGAAAAGAATAATTGCAATGGTTAGTACAGCTTTATTAGTCACAGGATGTGGAGAAGTAGGAAAGGCTCAAACAGTAGCAGTCGAAAAAGTAGCAGTCGAAAATTCAGGCCAATCAATCCAAAAAAATATAGTTAAATCAATACAATCACAGGCTTATCCATTAAAAACAATAGAGCCGTCAAAATCATTTGAGGATTTAAAACCACTTAAGAAAATGATTGGGAGTGCACAATATGTAGGATTAGGAGAGAATACTCATGGAAGCTCTGAAATTTTCACTATGAAGTTTCGCCTTGTGAAATATTTAGTTACTGAGATGGGTTTTACAAATTTCACAATGGAAGAAGATTGGGGAAACGGCTTAAAACTAAATGAATATATACAAACAGGAAAAGGAAACCCTAGGGAATTTTTAAATTATTTATATCCTACTGATGAAATTATAGCCATGATTGAGTGGATGAAAGATTATAATGCTGATCCATCCAATAAAAAAAAGATCCAATTTATTGGGCTCGACTTAAAGGAGTTGGACCAAGGTTGCTTTAATAAAGTAATTGATTATGTAAGGCTGCATCGACCAGATTTGCTGGCAGAAGTAGAAGAAAATTATAAAGAATTGTCGGCTTTTAATGGAAGTACACAGGAATATATGGACCTTGCTCCTGAAATAAAAGAAAAGTTCAAGGCAAACGCTGAGAGAGTAGCTCGATTATTAAAAGATGAGAATAAGCAAGCCAACACAGAAATAGCTTCACCCGAGTACATCTGGGCGAAAGCAACGGCAAGTGCAATAGAGAAATTTACCACAATGCTAATTCCTAACGACTATCCAAGTATGTTAAAGCTACATGAGCAATACTTGGCCGATCATGCAATGTGGGCACAAGAGACATTGGGTGGTAAAACGATGGTATGGGGACACAATATTCATATAGCTAAAGGAATTATCGATGAGAAATTATACCCTTATGTTGCAGGGCAGTATTTGAAGGAACGTTTAGACAATAATTATGTCACAATTGGCAGTACAACCACGGAGGGGAATTTCACCTTATACAACGACACCCAAGATAAGATTATAACGGATCCTATTCCACAAGATGTAAATAGTTTCAATTATACCCTTGGGAAAGTACCCTATAAAATGTTTTTATTGGATAACCGTCACCTTAAAGGACCAGCAGAGAAATGGGTTAAAACAAAAAGACCATTACTAAGTATAGGAGGACGACTCTTACCGAACGAATCGGCATACTTTGATAAGTCATTGCTTGAGCAATTTGATATTATTTTTCATATTCGAAAAACAAGTCCATCTCATATTCAATAAAAGTACAAAACAATCCCTTCTTGCATCTGCAAGAACGGGATTATTTTATGGTGATTGATATAAGCATCTTTTTTAACCAGAAGTAGGTTACTCTCCCCTTTTTAGCATTGTTTAGAATTGTCATATGACACTTTTACACTAGTGAGAATGACAAAAAAAGCAGTACAATTCGGTTATTACATAGATAGGAGCGAGAACTTTATGAAATCAAGATTCATCCAGAATGGTTATTTTTTATTGCTAACTTTCGTTACAGGATTGTTTTATTTTTGTTTTTATCTAATAGCTCTGCTATTCAGCTTCACCCTTTCATTTTCGGTAATTGGGATTCCACTAGTTATACGCGTACTACAGACTACTACACCTTTTATCCAATTCGAGCGCATACAGACGAAAATTTATACAGATATTTCAACAGACTCTTATGATAGAAGTATAACAATAGATACATCGAACTGGACTCAGGTGAAATTAGTGCTTACCGATCGTCGCAATTGGTCTGCTGTCTATTGGTTAATGCAGAAATTTGTGATTGGCATTTTTAGTCTCATTTGTGCAACCATTTTTTATATAATGCCACTTATGTTGCTGTTCGCACCGCTACTGTATCGCTACATCGAAATGAATATTATATTCATACAGATAGATACTTTTGCCAAGTCACTCTTTCTAATGTCTATGGGTATAGTATTTATCGCCATAAGTAGTAGAATAGTAGATCGTTTGACAAAGAAAATTGGGGGCTATACACGTAGCATGATCCGGCAACTAAATCAATAGAATTTTACCTTCTATGAGAGAATTGCAGTGTGAAATTAAAAAGTACAACCACAATGTATGAAGGATTAATTTATAATATAGGAAGTAAAAAGGTAGGCTATTTAGGGGGTAAATGACTTGTTAGATATGGTTAAGTATTGGTTTTGGTACGATTGGATTATGTTAGGAGTCCGTATACTTGTTAGTGTCTCTATCGCCATAACCACATTCGATTTTCAGGATAGTTTAACATTGCCACTTTGGATTATTATTCTTTGGGAAATTATTGCCTTCTCGATTCCATGGGTAGCCTTATTGTTCAATTACAAATATTACTTGTTCACAGAAATACTGCTATTTGGGGGACTGTGTATATATTTAACTTCTTTATTTCCGGGAGCTAACGTTACATTTCTTATATCGGTTTTTCTAATTGCTGCGAATAGTCAGCATCCTTCCTATTATTGGACCGCTCCAACAACAGTTTTTATAACAACTGGAATTTTCTATGCGGTTGCGCCAAGTAATAGCTACTGGATTATGGTTACCTACCATGGACTTGCTTATGTAATGGGCTTCGCTTTCCATTTATTAATTGTCAATCATAAGCAAAATGAAGCGATTCGTAAACAAAACGCGGTACTTGAGCAATATATGTCTCAGATTGAACGTATTACACTCGCAGAAGAACGGAACAGGCTGTCGAGCGAGCTTCATGATACAGTTGGTCACGCTTATACTTCTATTATTATGGGGATGGAAACGTTGCGTACCGAACTTGCTACTGAAATGGGTATACAGAGGCTAGATTCTTTGCTTGAAATGGGACGTAAAAGCATCGAGGACGTGAGAGGTTACCTACATCAAATGGATTCTCCGTGTCAATCGCCTTCCTTGATTCAATCTCTACAAAATCTTGGAGCCGAATTTCAGGAGCACGCTCAGGTAAATGTAAGTTTTAGGACATTCGGAGAGGAATATCAACTGTCTCAGCAAGCGAAGATCGCATTCATTCGTTGCTTACAAGAATCTCTTACAAATGCAGTACGTCATGGTCAGGGGACTGAAATTATAGTTTCATTGCAGTTTGAACAACAATATACGAGGTTAGAAGTTCAAGATAACGGAAAAGGAAATGTAGAATGGCAGGAAGGCTTCGGTATGAATGCGATGAAAGAACGGGCAATGAATTTGCAGGGGCAATTGTCTGTATATACAAAGCCAGAGGAAGGAATGCTTGTTACATGTACCATACCGCGACAAATTGAAATAAAAGATGGACTTATTCGTTTGTTAATTGTAGACGACCAGCCATTTGTTCGAGAAAGTTTGAGGACACTACTCGATAGATATGAAGATTTAAATGTAGTCGGTTTGGCTGAGGATGGCAATCAAGCCATCGATTTGTGTGGGCGTCTTCAACCCCAAATTATACTTATGGATTTAGATATGCAGCACATGGATGGAATCGAAGCAACCAAAAAGATTAAGCAACAATGGCCACATATCCGCGTATTGATTTTTACAATGTTTCAAGATACCGAACAGGCGTTAGAATCGCTTCGCAACGGTGCGGATGGTTTTTTACTCAAATCTATTGAAACGTTGGAGCTAGCTAATACGATCCGACTTATTCACAAAGGTGGGACACTGATTGATCAGGGGATGTCTCACAAAATATTTGAGAAGTTTGATGAGCAAAAAGAGACACCACAATCAAAAGCAACCGCTTATGAGCTAACAGCTAGGGAGATAGAAATATTGCAGCTAGTAGCAAAAGGACTTCGATACAATACGATAGCTTCAAGGCTATATTTATCGAATGGTACGGTCAGGAACTATGCTTCAACAGCTTACTCAAAGTTAGGAGTGCGTAACAAGGAAGAAGCTGTCCACAAGGCTCTAGAAATTGGAATTATTGATTGAACTACCCCCACTTTCACTTCGTGATATATAAAAAAATGGGTGTTTTGAATATGTTTTCTTATTAAAATTGTAACTAAACATTTTTATGAGATGATATTTAAACTTTTGACTATCCTTATACAAGAGATGCCTTTTTGGTAATATAAAAGTAAGCGTCAAATATTCCCCACCTACTATTTAACGCTTACTTTTAAAGGAAAACAATTCAAAAAAGTGAAACCCGCTAGGGTTTATTTCGTATGCAAATCTTTCAATCAACTACACTTGCCCCTTAAAAAAAAAGAAACAATCTTGTCTAAAATTGACTTTGCATAAGCTTGGCCAGATAGCGATGTGGCGGTACCCCATCGCCATCAAGTTAAGGTTCTGAAGCCCCCTAAATGAAAATTTCATTTCTCTGTAGTTATTTATTTCAGGAGTAAGCTCACAGTTAACTATGAATCTTGTTTTGTTAAATAATAGAACCACCTCCCGAATTTCGAGGGTAGTGACCCCTTAAAGTTAGAGTTTTTATTATGCAGCTAATTGGCTGGCTTGAGTTCGGTATTTTACTGGACTCATGCCAGCCAGTTTTTGTTTAATACGTTCATTGTTATAGTAGTCGATATATCGTTCGATTTTCTTCTTCAATTCTTCATATGAGAATAATATCTCACCGTAATACATCTCTTGTTTGAGTATGCCAAAGAAGTTTTCCATCGCCGCATTGTCTGCACATGTCGCTTTGCGAGACATGCTTTGGAAAATTTTATTTTGCCGTAATGTTTTCACCCATGAATTATGTTGATAATGCCAGCCTTGAACCGAATGAATCGTTGTACGATATGTAGCTTGGTTCTGAATGATTGGCAGAACTTGGTATAGCGATTCTAATACGAAATCCAATGTTGGGCGTTTAGACATACTAAACCCAATAATTTCGCCATTATAGAGATCCATAATTGGACTTAAATAAAGTTTTTCATCTTCTGTACACTTGAATTCTGTTACGTCTGTAACCAGTTTTTGTAAAGTGTTTGGCGTATTGAAACGGCGGTTTAATCGATTATGTGCGACCATTCAATCCCAAACTAATCATAACAAATGATAATTTTATACTTTTAATCTTCGGTAATCCAGCCGACCAAAATAAAATTTGGAAATTTCAATATTATATAGCTTCAGTAAGCCTTTTTGTAAAGATAATGCGTAATACAAACAAAACCAGCAAAACACCTTTTCGGTGTCGTACTGGTTTTATTGAAATCCTTCTTGAATTGTAGCTAGTTCAACGTGATTGCAAATTCCGAATTCGGCGCTCCAGCAAATACAACTGTTCCGTTCTTCGGTAGTTTTACTTTGTTATTGCCACTCACAACAGTAAAATTGACACATACACCATTCTCATCATACACCGCGAACGAACTCTTCGATGGCAACGCCACAGTCATCGTTTTCCCGGCTACCGCTTGTGGGATCGTAAACCATCTCGCATGCCCATTTGCTTGTAGCGTAACTTTGGATGATTGGCCTATATCAAGTGGCTTTATGTTGGATCCACTTACGTATAACAATCCGGACATCTCCATATATTCATTACCGCCTTCTGTATAGAAACGAGATTCCGTCGTATCACGGCCTGTCATCACGGGGATCTGGAGCTGATGTGCAGCAGTGTTTGGGCCTGTAATTTTTCTGCCGTTCCAATATCCCTCTAAACCCTCATTGCGATTAATTTGTGTTGTAAGCATCATTGGTAGGAAATATTGAGCAGAACTATATTTCTCGTTTATGAGATAGAACTTAACGCCTTCCCGCTTCGCCCATACGGCAGCGGTTTCCTTCGATAGCACATTGTCTTCTAGTTTCTCGGCTAAATATTGAGTAGCCGCTGCTTGCCCTAAACCTGGCAACGATATAAATGTGCTCTCCTTCAAATATGTTCGTCTATTCTTCTCTGTAACGAAGTTGAGCTTGGAGGTACCGGTCTCATTAATAAAGCTTCCATTCGCAGTATATACATATTTTTCTTCTGGATTAGATGGTAAGATCAGTTCTCCATTCTTCGTAATTTCTATTTTGAAATGACTGAAACTATTGCCGTAAAAACCCGCTTTCTTTTCTACTTCTTGAGGCATTTTGGCTTTGACCGGCTTGCCAAAGGATTTGTTCGGCTTGATATCCTTAATTGTGCCCTTCTCTTTAAGGGCTGCGAGCAGTAATTCAGTCGCCATCAGTTGATTTGTAGAGCTGCTACCGCCTGATGACAACACAGCCACTGCCATCTTCTGTTCAGGAAGTACGACCAGTGAAGCATGTTGCAGTCCCGTGTCGCCGCCTTTAGCCAAGCCCTTTATCCCATATTCACTAAATGGATATAGTTTCACACTATCCCAGCCAAGACCATAGTTGAAGGTATTATCTCCATCCCCTGGCCACATTCCTTTTTTATATTCCTCTTGCTCCATCGCCTTGACTGCCTTATCAGAGAGGATTCCTTTTCCCTGTCTCATAAATATTTGTGAGAATCGCACCATATCTTCTGCTGTGGAAGAGATCCCTCCCGTACCAATCACATTCACCAATTCAGTAGGAAGCTGCCCTTGGTACGTAGGAAAATAAAGCCCAGCCCGTTTATCGTTTTCCCATTTGTCCTGCGGAGTTTTCGTATGATTTAGCTTTAAGGGTTCTGTAAACCGTTGATGTATAAATTCGGTAAAGCTCATACCGCTTACTTTTTCCACCATTATCTCAGCCAGCGTAAAGCCGTCGTTGCAGTATACCGAGAACGCGCCAGGGTCCGCCTTCAAGCTCTGGTTGGACAATTGTCGCAACAAGTTATCATGGGCATAGGTATCATTATCTTTGAATAAAAATGAATTACCATACTCAGTACCTTGCAAGCCGGAGGAGTGGTTCAACAGCATACGCGGCGTAATACGTTTATACCGTTCATCCTTCATCTTGAAATCAGGAACATAGTGGACGGCAGGACCATCCAAATCAACTTTTCCTTCGTCTACTAATTTCATCACAGCCGCCGCTGCATACATTTTACTGACTGAACCAATCCCGTATAGGGTATCTTTGGTCAGTGGTTGTTTCCCATTCATATCGTTCTTACCTGTCTGACCCGACAAAATAAGTTTGCCATTATCAATTAGCGCATACTGCACGCTAGTCGTTTCATACGACTTCGTGAGTAGCGCAGCCTTCTCTGCCGCAATCTTCTTCAGTTCTTGGCTAGCTACTTCTTGGTTAGTTACTACAACCGTATTCTGACTGCTAGAAAACGCCATCGCCCCTGTTGGTAGGCTCATCGTTAACGCTAATGTAGCAGCTAACACCCCAGATAGTTTATTTTTCATAAAAGAATTGCCTCCTTAGATAAGTAATCGATTTCATTGCTTATTTCGAACAAAGGTGCCCCTTGTAGTCCTTGTTTAGCAGTATACATAAGCAAAAGTCAGCAGATTTGTTTTTAATATATAACTCATTTAATACCTCCTTTTATCTTATACTTTAATTGTAAGAATCTATCTTCTCTTTTTTCTTACTCATTTCTTACAAATTTATTAATTGTAAAAAAGATCGTCTCATACGGCCTTTGAGGGAATCATTCACTATTTATGCAGCTGGAGAAGGAAGAAGGAATTATATGATGTAATGCTACAGCCCAATCAAGTTCGTTGAATTTCATCTCTCCAAATTTTTAAAAAACTCATGTTGCCTTTTAGTCTTCCAAGCATTTAATCTAGTCACATTTCATTAGGAGAGAAATCTTGTACATTTAGCCAAAGGGTATACTCACTTAAATTCCCCTTACCTCTTCCTTCCTTTTTATAACATGCATCTTTTCTTCTGTTCATCCACTCTTTCTTTTTGCCATACATAAATAAACCCCAATTTTTATAAAATAAAAAATCATTTTTAAGGTAATAACTTCCTTAAATATGATCAAAATCAGAGAACTTGATTATTAAACTACTCGTTTCTTTCCTTTTGATTTAACATTTTTCAATATACTCATTTCTTCAGAGTGATCAATATAAGGAACATTTTTAATTTGAAGCCCTAATATTTCTTGTATCCTTGCTCCAGTACTTGCTAAAAGTATCCAAATCAAACGGTCACGTTTGTTATCTATAGCATTACGGATTTGTTTAATTTGTTCTAAGGTAAGGATATTAAAATCACTCTTTACCTCTTTAACCTTAAATATGGAATGAACTGTTGTATTGGCTGCACGAGCATGTTCTAAAAAACCTTTAAACACATTAAACCCACGATTGATCTCTTTCATAAGTATCGGATTTCCCACTTCATGAACTTCCCCCAAATAAACATAGAAGTTATATATGGTACTTAATATACGGTTAATTGTAGTGGGAGTTCGTTTACTTTCTTGATATAGGACAGGTGTACTGTCATATGGGTTTTCTTTGAAAAGGAATTCTCTAAATTGCTGAATATGTCTTGGAGTTATTTCATCATAAACATAATAATTATGGATAAGAAAATCCCAATATATTTTCAAATCCCTACCATTCGCTATTAATGTGTTATCTGCTTTGTTGTCTGATTTTAGTTTTTTCATATATTCATATACTGGCTTAACAATTTTCATTTCATCATCTAACAGTAGAGGGAATTTACCATTTTCACCTTCTAATATATGTAGTTCCAATTCTATATCACCACCAACACACAATATATACATATTATGTAATAATGCTTTAATATTACCATTTTATGTATAAATAATGTATCTTATTTCACTAAAAAATATTAGATTATTTGTTAAACTATAAAGCATTGTGTATCTCTGAATAATATCATTTTTTTCCAAAATAAAAATGGTGAAAGGTAGATATAAATCCTACTCTCATTCACCATTTTCTTTCTACTATATTATGTCTCTATGATCCTCATACGTGTTAAACACTTTTCACTTAAGATAACATCCGCCTCACCCCCCTTCAAAAGGGAGTTCAGCCGCCACCTGCATTATGAATTGTTGCTATTGTTAGTCTAACAATTTTACGAAATATATTCTATGGAAAATCCTCAGAAAATTTAAAATTGCTACTCACTTACATAATTAGTCAAACAACTCTAAAGAGTTGCTCTGTACATTAATCCAAGTCTGACAACTTAGCTAATGACTCTTTCAAAAGCTGTAATTCAGACAGTGACAACGTAACACCCTTCCCCATCTTTGTATGATCTTCCGACCAATCTCTAATATCGTATTTCGGCTCACGACCATTCCAGCTAATTAAATTCAATTCTTTTTTCCAGCCTTTATTGCCTTCCGATAATACCGCAACTGTTTCAACAATTTCGTATTTAATTTCAGCCATATTCATTCCTCCTTATTGTATCTGTAATAAGAACTATATCTTGAAATAATAGGATTATCAAACGTGACAACACTTGCAACTTGTATACCTTCCTTAGTTCCCATAACGTCGTATATCCGTTCATTATTGAGTAATCATATAAATCTACAAGTTTGTTATTTTCATATGTATAAAAATAATTGGTTCTCTAACAATTGACACTAAATTATGGTTTCTTTCAAGCATGGACTCTAAATAAAATTTAGTTGTGATTTTGTCACTTTTTTGCAAGTTACAATCATTACACGCCAACACTAAAATCCATAAATTATCATTTTGAACAAAGCTCCACGGAATGAAGTGATCGACGTGTGTTTTTCGGCGATTAGTTGATAAATCACAATTACAATAGAAGCATCGATTTTGTTCAAATTGTGTAGGAACCTTGTAAAATTAAAGAACTGTGCTTTGAAATCACTTCTACTTTCGAAAGCAAAGCCATTATACTTGTAACTTCATTCACTTTTTCGAGATATTTGGCTAAATGATAATTTGTTAGATTTGTTAAAACCCGCTGGTATTTTTCATGAATTGATAGACAGGATTGTTGAAACGAAAATGTGCATGTTTGATGTCAAATTCATAGAATACCCCTGCTGTATCTCCGTAAAATGCGCCGATCACGTTCTGCTTACAATCACGCTTTACCTCATTGACGATTTTTAGTTGCAACGAATCTAAAAGTTGATCGAATTGCCATTCGGGAGGGATAGCATTATCATTAGCATATTTCTGCAAGATGGTTCATACGACTACTGCTTCCTCCTAGTCCTTCACCTCAACTAAATATATACCTTTCGAAAAGCCTCCGCGTTGGCTCTTCTTCTGAGTACGTATTTGTTCTAATTGTTCGTAGGGCACGTCGTACATTTGTATAGCTGTATGTACTAATTCTAAAATATCCGCAAGTTCCTCAACGGCCTCTTTTGGTGAGGCTGCCTCTAGAAATTCTAATGCTTCTTCTTGCATTTTCACTTTTATTTCCTCTAAGTGTTCTCCTTGTTCTAATACTCTTATGCTACATGTTTTACCCTGCTCTTCAATTACTTGAGGAATTAAATCACGTACTAATTTATTGTATATTGACATGCCAACTGTCCCCTTTACATACGATTATTTTCCATATTTCTGCTGAATCGTTTGAATATGTTGTTTTTTGACTTCATTGGATACTTGCATTTGAGGTACCAGCTTATTGTAAATTGCTTGAATATCGTCTTGAGAGAAAAACTGTTGTGCAGTTTGCTTTTGTGTTTGGATAAAACGCCTTACATTTTCTCGTTTTATAACATGAACATTTTGGGAAGTTACTAACACCTTTTTTAATGTACAGCGGTCACTAAAGACAATGACTGAATGAATTGCTTCTTTCGGGAGGTCTAAAAAGTCTTGAATTGCACGGATATGCGTAGCATTTTGACGGATTGGATTGAAAAATTTATATTTTTTCTTATTCGGCATCGTTTGTGTCCATTGTTGTTGTGTTTCATTGCCAAAAATCCAACCACTATAGTTTTTTGACTCAATTACATATAGACCAGTTCGATCAATATAAAGTAAATCAATCTCCGTTAATTCATCTGAATTTCTTTTTGGAATATATACATTTAATAATTGTCTATGACTTTGTAAGGCATGCCGTTCAATAATTTTCGATGTTAAGTACTCACCATTTCTCCCTTTATTTAGTTTAACTGCAAAGTAATTATTTTTTGTCTGTTTATAATAGACACTTTTCCGATAATGTTTTTCCATAAAGTAAAAGCTTATCACTATCGATATAAAAATTATAATTAGCATAAACATACTCTCCTATCTCTTGTTTCTTTCACTTCATATAAGCCAAAAATCCTAAAACTATTATATCAATATTTTTATGGATATTTTTAGTATTTTTTTACATTAGTGTTCAATTTTTCATCAAAATAGTTTCTTGTAGCATTTTAGTTTGAATTAAATTATTTTTTGGAAGCTATCTTGTTCAAACACTGATTTTTTGTAACATCTACAACCCTTGGCTACTAGTTTACTAACCCCTTTTTTTGTTCCAATCAATCATTTGTCAAAAATTCATTATTAATACAATTTTCATATCCGTTGAAATAGTGTAAATGCATTATTAACATTAAATTCCGGATATAATTAACTGTAGATATATGACTTTAGTATTGTTATTATTATGAAGTATTTTTTAAGAAAGGGGGTTTTCTTATGTACGATTCTTCATATTACAATGATTTCGATGATTTAGACGTGGAATTTCTCATTATTATGTTAATTTGTATTGCATTGATAAGTATTGCAAGCTATGTAATTAGTTCACTTATTTATTACCAGGCATCTAAAGTAAATGGCTTTAGCAAACTGGCTTATATTGCTTGGATTCCGATCATTGGTATATATAACCTTTTCTTATTAACAGCAAAGGGTAATAATGACGTAACAGTTCGAGCAGCAGCAATGAAAAATGCTATTATTTATGCTGTATTGACATTTGTTTCTTTTATTCCGTTTCTGTTTCTGGATGTGATTGCTTCAATAGGTCTTCTCGGCTTTATTTTCTATATCACATATCGCCTCTTCTATCGTTGGACTGGTGGAACTGGGAAAGCTGTACTTTATACGATTTTATCGTTCATCACATTAGGACTATTCTATTTTATCTATGGCTTAATAAAAATGAATAAACCTTTCGTTGCATAATACATATGCAAGTACAAAAACCTCTTTTTACCATTTAAGGTTAAAGAGGTTTTCTAGTTATTCACGTAATTTCACACTATAGTGTCTTATGGACTTAGGAATACCTTTTAATGCAAGCACCCCACTATAGACTAAAAATCTTATTCTAGATTCTAAAAAGAAGACACTAGGAAGCTCTTCTATCAAAGGTAAGAGTTCCGCAATCACTGCCCCTGTCTTGATAAAATCTGTTGTTGCTTGTTCACTATGTAGCCTTTCTATCGTCTCTATAATAAGGGGATCAAAATAATTTTCTGGTACCCCTTTTATTCCATTATTAATCCATAAGCGCAGAATATCGTTAGTTTGCGATAATGTTTCCCATTCATTTTGGAAAATACGACGGTCCTGGATAGTTAATGGCTTTTTTTCTTCTATGTTCATAAAAAGCTGCGCTAATTGCTGTGAACTAAGATGGCTTGTCGCACAATTAACCTTACTCTGTTCTGTTGTATTAATAAGAAAAATCTCATTTGATTTATTTCGCAATAAATAGAGGAAAAAACGAAGCCCGCATTGTTCATCTGCATTATTACCATACCAAATATAGATAGGAACATGATTCGAAATATCTTCTATTTCACGCAAAGTATTTGTAAACTTATTTTGATAAACATCTTCTTGTTCATCGTTAATATTTTCAAATAACCAATTGTTTCGGAATGTTTGACCTCTTTTCTCCTCTAGCTTCCACAATGGTCCAATTGAGAAGCAATCAGGGAATCCAATCACATGTTTAGGTGGTGCTAGTGCTACTCTCACTGAACCAGCTGCAGATTCAGAGCTCACAATATGAACTGCCTGTGTTGTTATTCGTTGATCCACAGAACAATGTTTTTGAATACAGTCATTGATAATTTCTACGATGTCGCTTAATTTATGTTGCTCAAGCCAGAATCCCCACTCGTCAATTGCTTTACTTTCTTCATGGTTGAATGCTTCAAATTGAACATGATGCTGTAATTCATAAGCCTCCCATTCACTCCTATCTATCAAATCCGATGCGTTCAAATAATTATGTGTTTTAATTCGATAGACAAAAACCATATTTGATTCCAATAAAAAATAAATATATGGATACTTTACTTTCGATTCCATCACTTAGCCCCCCTTCTATAAAAATTTTACCATACAAAAAATTAATCAGATGTATTTCCTACTCTCTTACGACACTTGATCTATCAAATTTTGAAAAAGAAGTTAGCTAACAGAAAAAATATGCTATATTATAGTTAGAAAATTTCGAATTTCTAATTTTTAATACAAAGGGGTTTGATGATTGTGTATGAAAATATTTTAAGACATCCAGGACCTACGCCAATTCCTAAAAAGGTTCAGCTTGCGATGAATCGCGATATTATTAGTCATCGAAGCAATGAATTTGTAGCGCTTTACCGTGAAACAATTGAATTAGTAAAACCTATTTTCGGGACAAAGCAGGATATTTTACTTCTTCCATCAGGTGGTACAGCAGCTTTAGAGGCCGCGGCGGTTAACACTGTTTCTGCTGGTGAAAATGTTGTTGTGATCACTGTTGGAGCATTCGGAGACTATTTTGTTTCGATTTGTGAGAAATTCGGCTTTCATGTACATAAGCTTGAAAAAGAATGGGGACAAGCTTGCACAGCTAAGGGGCTACGAGAATTCTTGCAACCGTTGAAAGATATTAAAGCTGTTTTTGTCACATACAATGAAACTTCGACTGGTATCTTAAACCCAATTGCTGAATTAGCACAAGTTGTACGTGAGGAAACGGATGCATTGTGTATTGTCGATGGTGTAAGTTGCATAGGTGGAGCTCCTGCTGAAATGGATGCCTGGGGGATCGATATTCTTGTTACTGGATCTCAAAAAGCGATGATGCTACCTCCTGGACTTTCTCTTGTCAGCGTTAGTGATAGAGCTTGGAACGTTATTGAAGAAAATAATACACCGTCCTATTATTTAAACCTATTAAGCTATCGTAGCTGGGCAGAAAAAGGGATGACTCCAAACACGCCTACTGTGACACTTATTTCTGGACTTCATGAGGTTTGTAAACTTATAGAGGAAGAAGGAGGCTTTGAACATACAGTTGCTCGCCATGAGCTAATGAAAAACATGGTGCGTCATGCGATGAATGCCCTTCATATTGAACTTCTCACTACGGATGAGCATGCTTCTCCGACCATTACAGCGATTATGGCACCAAAAGGGATTGCACTCGGTAACTTCTTGGCACATTTAAAACAACAATATCATTTAGATTTTGCTGGTGGCCTCGGCCATTTGCAAGGTAAAATTTTTAGATTCGGCCATATGGGCTATTGTTTCCCAAGTGATATTTTACAAGCAGTTTCTTTAATGGAAGCGGCACTTCAAGACTTTGAATATGACTTTGAGCCAGGTGCAGGTGTGCGGGCAGCACAGGAAGTATTTTTAACCGCTCAGCGAAAACAATGCCACGATAAAGTGAAACTTTAATCAGCGAGGCCTTCTTCATCCCCACAGATATGATTCCCCTTCACCAATTGGGATTATATGGGTAATTATTCTTCCTCTTATTGCTTGATAATGTGGGATAAAGATTTAAACTTCCAAATCTATGTATGGATTTGGAAGTTTGTTTATTTATTGTCCCTATTCAATCTCTAATTAAGCAAAAGGGCCATATAATGTAGTAACTGATTGTACTAATTCAAAATGGTTTCATTCCTCATAATGAAAGGAGTTATTTCAATCAAAAACAATAATGATTGCCATCCTCTAGACAAAATAGAGAAGTGGTTGGTTTTTACTGGTTATGCAGCTTTTGTTTGGTCGACTCTATTCGGGTTGATCCACATTTACTGGGCTACAGGAGGCACTTTAGGATTTGAAGGCCAGACAATGGGCGAAGTGTTATTCATCATTAATCTGGTTGCAATTGGCCTATGTATAATTGCTGCATTTACTGCACTTGCACTTGTTCAAGCATGGGGACGACGGTTTCCATCCTGGTTGTTGCTCATTTTAGCATGGGGAGCATGTGTGGTTTTAGGTTTGCGGGGTGGTGTAGGGATAATTCAAAGCTTATCGGGATCAGATTCACTTCCTTTACTTTTAGTAATTGTTGAACCGTTTTTCTTGTTAGGAGGAATCTTATATGGACTTCTTGCTTTTCTTTATATCTATACGAAAAAAAGTAAAACAGGACGGGATAAATAGGAGATAACCCTTTAGTAATTCAAGAAACGAGCGCGATTACTGAGCAAGAAGAAATGTTCAATTTAATAATCCTTATAGACTGAACATCCTTATTTAGACCAATATCTTCAACTTTGATCTCATCATGTATACCTGTCATTAAATTGAAAATTCTTAATGCATAATGAAACGCACATATACTATTTCATTTTTTAGTTATTATTATTAAATATTAAACAAGCATTGAAATCTAAGAGAACGATACACCTAAGTACATGATCAACTGAATAATCTTTTACAGCCCGAATTATGAATATGAGTACATTTTCAAAAGCTAAAAGTGTTATACTAATAAACACGTTATAAATTGAGGAGTTAGACAGTATGAAATATTTTAAACCACAAATGCAGCAACTTGTGAAAGAAAACCGTGAATTACATGATCGCCTAAAAGAGTTAATGTCCGAAATGGATTTGCAAAAAAATTATGCTTTAAAAGCTTTATATCACGCTGAAGTAGCGGACGGTGGACGCTATCAGCAAGATTATCAAGCGTTGGACTATTTATATAAATAACTTTAAAAGTAATAAACGCAAGAATGTTGATTCCGATAGCATTCTTGCGTTTTCTTATTAACTAACTACCTTAATCATTAATTCTTGCTACTGGCACACCTTTGCCATGTATTCCCCACGCATTTCCTCCGGCACCATACTTCCACCTGTTGCCCATACAAGATGGGTAGCTTGCTCCATCTTATTAACTAAATCATGCTTTTCTAAATAACTTTGTCCATTTTTCATTAACTGAATTGGTCCGAACATCCCTGCATGTGCAGATGGTTCTAAAAATAGACCTTCCGAATCCAACGCTAAACCGAGCGACGTAAATAATTCTTCATCTTTCACTGTATAACAACCACTAATATATGTTTCCATCACTTTGCCAACAAATTTTGACGCACGACCAACAGCAAGGCCATCTGCTTCGGTTTTATTATTAAGACCGATATCTTCTACACTAATTTCATCATGTAAACCTGTCATTAAGCCAATTGTCATACAAGGAGATGCTACGGGCTCTGCGAAAAATATATGGGCATGCTCTCCAAAAATTTCACGTATCCCGTACGCAACTCCCCCCGGTCCTCCACCTACACCACATGGTAAATACACGAACAATGGATGGGTAGCATCCACAGAAATATTCGTCTTTTCAAACTGTGCTTTTAAACGCTTCGCCGCCACTGCATAGCCGGCAAATAGGTCCTTCGAATTTTCATCATCAATAAAATGACACATAGGATCTTGTTCAGCCTCTCGACGACCTTGTTCTACAGCAACACTATAATCTGCTTCATATTCAATAACTGTCGCACCTTTTTCACGCAGTAATGCTTTTTTCCACTCTTTTGCATCACTCGACATATGTACAACGACATTAAAGCCGAGTTTTTTGCCCATAATGCCGATACTCAATCCTAAATTACCTGTAGAACCTACGGCAATTGTGTATTGCTGAAAGAACGATTGAAAGTCCTCTGTTGCCAACACCGCATAACTATCCTCTTTTGTTAGCTTGCCACTAGCGATCGCAAGCCGTTCTGCCTGCCTTAATACTTCAAAAATACCACCACGGGCTTTAATAGAGCCGGAAATTGGCAAGGCATGATCGCATTTTAAGATAAATTGACCTGGTATTAATACATCAAATTCTTTTTCAAGAGCTTTCTTCATGCAAGGTATATCTAGTAAAGACGATTCAATAAGCCCTTTGCTTTCCAAAAGCTCTGGAAATGCTAAAGTTAAATAGGTAGAAAAGCGTTTAAGTGTTTCCTCTGCCTCCTCAACTTCCTCCATTGAAAAAAGATTTGTTTGCGCTTTTTTTTCTCGATTTGTATTTTTCCAAAGTACAGTATGATGATTTGCTAACTCGTTTAGTCCCGGAAATTGATTTAATAGTTCGTGTTTACGCTCATTTTCCACCTTCAGATCCCTCCATTTTTTGAGCTAAAATCGCTCGTTCACAAATTTGTCGAAATTTCAATTCAAACGAAATATTGTTTTCTTGAGTTCGTTTTTTAGGCCCTTTCGTCCGTCCTCCAGCACGTCTAATTTTCTGTCCAACATGGCGCATATCGAGCAAACGTTCGATATTTTCATTGGACATCTCTCTTCCATTTTGATCGATTGGATAACCTCCTCTTGCCAAAACCATAGCTGCTAAACCGTAATCCTGCGTAATGACAATATCATGTTTTGAAAGCGCATTCACTAGCGTAAAATCAACCGAATCTGGACCCTTCGGAACCATAATTGTTATTACATTATCACGTTCGATACGGTGGGATGTATCGCAAAACAAGATTGTTTCAATCTCAAACTCAGATGATATAGATAGCGCTAAATCCACGACTGGACAGGCATCAGCGTCAATTAAAACCTTCACAATAAAGCATCATTCCTTTCTCATAATTAGATAGATCGCTCAACCCATTATTATTTTAATATAATAAATTCTTTCCCCTATTTGCTCAATTCTTCACAAACTTTAGACTGTTGGAAAAAGTATTTTATTGAATAGTGTGAAAAATAGATATACGATACAAATATCAAATAACTGGAGGTTTTTTACTATGACAACTACAACTGTAAGCAACGAACAATTAGCAAAAGAATATGTTGATGGCGTATTCGAGCAACTAAAACAACAAAATAGTTATCAAGCAGAGTTCTTACAAGCAGCTGAAGAAATTTTCATTTCATTAGTGCCTGTATTTGCACAACACCCTGAATATATTAAAGCCAATATCTTATCTCGTATCGTTGAGCCAGATCGTATCATTTCTTTCCGTGTAGCTTGGCAAGATGATAACAATGAAGTTCAAGTAAACCGTGGTTACCGTGTGCAATACAGCAACGTAATGGGGCCATACAAAGGCGGTCTTCGCTTCCACCCTTCCGTTAATGAATCCATTATCAAATTCTTAGGCTTTGAACAAATCTTTAAAAATGCTTTAACAGGCCAACCAATCGGTGGTGGTAAAGGTGGTTCAAACTTCGATCCTAAAGGTAAATCAGATTCGGAAATTATGCGTTTCTGTCAAGCATTCATGACTGAATTATACCGCCATATTGGTCCAGATGTCGATGTTCCAGCAGGTGATATCGGTGTTGGCGCTCGTGAAGTAGGTTATTTATGGGGCCAATATAAACGTTTAACAAAAGCAAGCGAATCTGGTGTATTAACTGGTAAAACTCCTGGCTACGGTGGTTCTTTAGCCCGTAAAGAGGCAACTGGTTATGGTACTGTATATTTTGTAAACGAAATGCTAAAAGATGTCAATGATTCATTCGAAGGTAAAACAGTTGTAGTTTCTGGTTCTGGTAACGTTTCAACATATGCTATTGAAAAAGCACAAGCTTATGGCGCAAAAGTTGTTGCTTGCTCTGACTCTTCAGGCTATGTTTACGACCCAGAAGGTTTAGATCTTGATGCAATTAAAGCAATTAAAGAAGTAAAAGGCGATCGTATCTCCACTTACCTAAACTATCGTCCAAATGCTACATTTACAGAAGGTTGCACTGGTATCTGGACGATCCCTTGTGACATCGCGCTTCCATGTGCAACACAAAATGAAATTAATGGCGATTCGGCTCGTACTTTAATCTCTAACGGAGTGAAAGCTATTGGTGAAGGCGCAAACATGCCATCAGATCTTGAAGCAATTAACGAATTCTTAAATGCTGGCGTATTATTCGGTCCTGCTAAAGCTGCTAATGCCGGAGGTGTTGCTGTATCTGCTCTTGAAATGGCGCAAGATTCAAGTCGTGTTTTCTGGTCATTTGAAAAAGTAGATGCTAAATTACATGAAATTATGAAAAACATTTACGCGGACAGCAAAGCAGCTGCTGAAAAATATGGCTACCCCGGCAATCTTGTAGTTGGCGCGAACATCGCTGGCTTTATAAAAGTTGCTGATGGTATGCTAGCTGAAGGCGTTTATTAACATTAATTTCAGAATCCTTTCAATACACTTAAGGTGATAACGAACATTCGTTATTACCTTGATTCACCATTAGAAACGAAGTTGAAAACATAAAAAAATCGTTTAAAACGAACATTTTTACTATTAAATATCCAAAACATTCGTGTTATAATAATGAAGTAGTACGAAATATTGGAGGGGTGTTTGTGGAATTATTGTATACAGGTAAAACGAAAAATGTGTTTCAATTAGAAGATGGTCATTACTTATTACAATTTAAAGATGATGTAACTGGAGAAAACGGCGTATTCGATCCGGGTGCTAATACTGTAGGGTTAACAATCGACGGCGCTGGTTTAGCTGGACTTCGCTTAACTTCTTATTTCTACTCAAAACTAAACGAACAAGGTGTTCCTACTCACTACGTTGATGCAAACTTCAACGATGCAACAATGACAGTAAAGCCTGCAACTGTTTTTGGTAAGGGTTTAGAGGTCATCTGCCGCTTCAAGGCAGTAGGCTCTTTCCTACGTCGCTTTGGCGCTTACGTAAAAGAAGGACAAGACTTAGATTCTTTCGTAGAGGTTACCATCAAAGATGATGATCGACTAGATCCGCCCATTTCTGAAGATGCTTTAGCCATGTTAAACCTGTTAACACATGAAGAATACGCAATTTTAAAGCAACGTACAATTGAAATTGCTAAATTTGTTGCTGCAAAGCTTAACAAAAAAGGGTTAACACTTTATGATATCAAACTAGAGTTTGGCCGCGACGCTAAAACAAATGAAATTTTATTAATAGATGAAATTTCAGGTGGTAATATGCGTGCTTACAAAGGCGAACAATACATAGAACCATTAGATCTTGAAAAAATTATGTTAGCTGAATAAAAAATTATTCTATTAAAATGCCATGACTGACTAGATACGAGTAATCAAAAAGAGTCGCTTTCTTGCGGCTCTTTTTGTTGCTAACATGTTTTTTCGAAACTTTTCATCGAATTACACGTATACTAATTATACGCATCATGCATTTATACTATTATTTTGGAGGTAATTTAATGGATGACTTTAATGAAAGATCACAAGAAAGGCTAAAGGTTAATCCATTTTTGTCTATTTGGTTGCATCCAAAGCAAACAACCCGTTACATGATAGAAGAAAAATCAATTGGTTTTGCTCTTCTTCTTTTGTCAATTGGTTATATTGGTGTTACACTTTCAAACCTTATTGATAAGATATCCGTGATAGACTTTTCTCCTTGGTTTATCTTACTATTTTGTGTTATTGCATCACCGATTTCAGGAATAATCGGTACGGGTTTTCTTGCACTAATCGCTTGGCTGTTCGGTAAACTTTTTAAAGGAACAGGTACGTACTCACACTTATTTAAAGGGTTAAGTTTAACTGCTATTCCATCTATAGTACTTATTCCTTTTTATTTAATTTGGTTATTTACATCACCTGAGTCTTTAATGGATCCTGACTTCGCCGGGCCTTACCCTTGGGTTTTTTGGATTGCAATTTTATTATCGATTGTGGTTGCAATTTGGAACCTCATTATTACAGTAGGAATTATTGCAGAAGCACACCAAATAACCAATTGGAGGGCCTTCTTTACTCTCTATATTCCAGGCATTCTTCTCATTGTCCTCATTATTCTGATGATTGTTCTCTTTGCAGTTATCGGCATTTTAGCCGGAACGTAAAAAATCTCCCCTCTCTCTATGAGAGGGGGAGATTTTTTCACGTTAAACAGAAAGCACTGTATTTTGTTGGAAAAGCTCCGACACACCAGACTCAACAGCTGCTCCACTTACAGCTTGGGAAACAATTTCAACAACCCGCTCATCTAATGATTTAGGTACAATATATTCCTCCGTTAATTCCTCATCACTTACAAGAGCGGCTATCGCTTCCACTGCAGCTATTTTCATAGCCTCATTAATATCTGTTGCTCGAACATCCAATGCCCCACGGAAAATACCAGGGAAAGCAAGCACATTGTTAATTTGATTTGGATAATCGGAACGTCCTGTCCCCATAATACGCACACCCCATGCTTTAGCATTTTCATACGTAATTTCAGGATTTGGATTTGCTAGTGCAAACACGACTGGATCATCATTCATTGAAGCAATATGTGTTTCTGTTAATAAATTAGCAACTGATACACCGATAAAGACATCAGCACCTTTAATGGCGTCTTCCAATGTTCCATGTATTTTTTCAGGATTTGTTAAATGGGCTACTGTTTCTTTAATTGGATTCATACCTTCAGCGCGACCTTCATAAATGAGACCTTTTGTATCGCACATAAAAATATTTTTATAGCCCATTTGCACAAGAATACGCAAAATAGCAATTCCGGCTGCTCCTGCACCATTAATGACGACCTTCATCGTTGCCACATCTTTTTTCACAATGCGATTGGCATTAACCATCCCTGCACCTACTACAATCGCCGTTCCATGCTGGTCATCATGGAACACAGGAATATCACATTCTTGGCGCAGACGATCTTCAATTTCAAAGCATCTTGGCGCCGAAATATCTTCTAAATTCACAGCACCAAAAGTAGGGGCAAGCGCCTTCACAATGCTGACGATTTCATCCGTATTTTTCGTATCTAAACAAATAGGAAAAGCATCAACATTGGCAAAACGCTTTAATAAAATAGCCTTCCCCTCCATTACTGGTAATGCTGCCTTCGGGCCAATATCCCCTAACCCTAATACCGCCGTACCATCTGAAACAACCGCTACCATATTACCTTTCATTGTATAGTCGTAAACAAGCGATGGATTTCTTTCAATCTCTATACAAGGCGCAGCTACCCCAGGCGAATACGCGAGACTTAAATCATATGAATCTTGCACAGGTACTTTCGAAATTATCTCTAATTTTCCACTATAATACTCGTGCATTTCTAAAGCCTTTTTCATAATATCCATTCAATCCCATCCTTTTCTTTTCAAATTATTATATATTCCAGAATCATAATACTTTGTGAAAGTAAAGTCAACGAATTTTCTGTCAATTTTAATTTTCCTTCGAAATAGCGCTATTTATTATTAACTTCGATCATTTATTGCTTTGTTATTAAGTTCACAATCAATTATTTTAATATAACACTTACATCAATTGGCTTTATACAAAATGTACAAATACCGCCACTAAACCTGTTCAACTTTTCACATAGTATTTTTCTTGTGTAAATGAGAAATTTTTCACAAACTAATGTAAGCGTATCCATTATTCCATCTGGTTCCGTCACATTTTCTTCACATTTTTTCACAAAGTTTTTATTATGCATCCTCAAGTATTCTTTTTTACTTTCTGAATCCCTCGACTTCAAAGCACAAAAAAGAGCCCTTATTTTAAGGACTCTTGCGCAAACTTATTTATAAAAGCAGTGATAATATGCTTGGAAGACCACTGTTCTTCCGATACTTTGGTAATCGGATAATCACGAGAAAAGATTGATTTTGTTATTTCTTCTACCGAATAACCTTTATCAAATAATTGCCTTATATTGCCCTCCATTTCTTCTAAATAAGTAATTTTTTCTTGTATTTTCGCTCGACCATCCGCTAAAAAGCCCGCATGACAGCAATAAACTTCTTCGAAATCATAGTTTAATATTTTCTTCAATGACGCCAAGGTATGTACGATATTTTCTTCATCAAGGACAACCTTAGTTTTCGTCTGAATATACAAATCACCTGTAAACATAGCACCTGTTTCTCGATTGTAAAATGATACATGATCTGTCGTATGCCCTGGTGTTTCGATAACATCCCATGTAGCTGATTTCGTTTGTAATGTATTTCCTAGCGGTTGGGCAATAAACGCAGGTCGCTCCCCCCATAATGCCTGTCGATAAAAAGGATATTCACCATCCTTTGTACAAAGACTTACCGAATCACGGTGAACATAGATAGGAATACCCTTATGTTGCTGAATCCATGCTGCATTTCCTGAGTGATCCTCATGAGAATGAGTGAGCGCCAATTGTTCAATCGGTATTTCGTTAAAAAAGGATTGAAACTCCTGTGAAAGTGAATATGAGCCTGTATCAATTAGTAAACCATCCACAAAAAAACTATAAACACTCATTGCTATCCCCTGAACCGCCACTTTACCGTGAGCACATTGCACATCGCGATCTTGTTGAATCTCTATACTTTTCTCTCGTTTAATCATCCTTTTCCCCCCTTTGTAAAAAGAGTGTAGCATAAAATGAATAACCAGTCATTTTATGAATACATCACAACTCGCATCGTTATTTATTGTTTCATAATTACTCGCTCTGACGGGGCTATCCATCATTTTGACGATTCTATCCATGATTTGGGCGGGGCTATCCACGACTTTGGATTTCTATCCGTCGCTTCGGCTTTTCTTTCCGTCGCTCTGACGGGGCTATCCACGATTGGGCGGGGCTATCCAGCATTTCAACGATTCTATCCACGATTTGGGCGGGGCTATCCAGCATTTTGACGATTCTATCCACGATTTGGGCGGGGCTATCCAGCATTTTGATGATTCTATCCACGATTTGGGCAGGGTTATCCACGACTTTGGATTTCTATCCGTCACCTTGGCTCTTCTTTCCATCGCTCTTGCCTTTCTATCGTCACCTCGGCTCTTCTTCCCGCCGCTCTTGCCTTTCTTACCGTCGCGTCGGCTTTTCTATCCGTCACACTTGCCTTTCGTTCCGTCACTTCGCCCTTACTCCCCTTTCCACTCCAATAAAAGGAAAAAACGCCCACCAAAGTGAGCATTTTTTCCTCAATCATTTATTCATTAGTTCCTTTTTCTACATCATATTGTGTAATCCAGTCACTAAAGCTACCTACATACAGTTGAATATTTTCATAACCTTCATCTGCTAGTACTGCATACAATGGCGATGCTGTAACACCGCTGCCACAATACACAACAACGTGCTCGTCTTGAGAAACCTTGCTGCGTAACTCATCATTCGCTTGTAGACGACCATCTGACTTTAATTGTTCCCAGTCAAAGTTTTTCGCCGTTGGTATATGCCCAGCTACCATATCAAGTGGCTCTATGTCACCACGGTAGCGAGCTGCGGCACGTGCATCAAGCAATGTCGCTTCGACTTCTCTATCGACTATGGCTTTAACTGCTTCACGCGGAGCATACAGTTCATCTCGCCAAACAAATTCAATCGTAGATGGTGGGTATTTTATAATGTCTTTTGTAAAAGATATTTTTTCCTCGAGTGCAGGTGCACCACCATTCACAATCACTACATTTGGAAAGCCCGCATATGTCAGCATCCACCAGGCACGTGGTGCGAATGGTGCGGCGCCTTGATCGTAAATGACAATTTGATCTTCATAATTTAATCCTAATCCTTGAAATAATGCCAATAGCTTTTCTTTATTTGGCATAGGATGGCGGCCATTGATAGACCCCATATCTGATAGATCCTGCTCTAGATCGATATAAATCGCTCCTGGTGCGTGTCCCTCTTCAAATAGTTTATTCCCTGCCTCTTTGTTTTGTAAATCAAAGCGAGCATCTACGAAACGGACTCCATCTAACTGAATTTCCTCAACTGATTTGAATACTTTTCCCAAACGAATCACCTCATGCGTATTGTAATTGTTCGTAAATAGCTTTCCAAGAAGCTAAACGACTTTCTTCCTGAAGTGCAAGTCTTTCTGTTGCAATTTGTTCAAGTGCCTGATGGTAAATATGCAGACGTAATTGCTCTGCTTCCTCAGCAATATTGGTAATAGCCCATGTCATAAGGGATACTTTCTGTGAATCTAAATAGTTTTGCGCATCTGGTTTTGTTAATACTTCAAGCGCCTCACTTAGCTTAACTTTTTCATTCTTCTCAAAGAATGCCTTTTGATTTCTGAAGTGTGATTTAACACCCGAATATTTCGCGATATCTGTAAATGGTCCTTCAAAATCAAGTAAATCTGGCTCGGAAGATTCAAACGCTAGGAACGAGAAGCTACGGTTTAATTCTTTCAGCTCACGTACTTCATCTTTAAAGCGTAATTGCATCTTCTTACTAATAAACTGTGATAAACGGAAGTTTGTGACACGCATTTCTTGTGTAAAGTCAAAGCGTAAACTTTGCATTACTTCTTTTAAAGCATGCTCTAATGCTTGCTGAGCTGGCATTGCTGCAAATGTTGAAGGATTGTAGCCTTCCTTAAAGAACTCTGGGTAACGATAATACACACGCTGAAGAACATAATATAATAATTCATCAAGTTCTTGCTTCGTTTCACTTTCTAACATACTTGTATTAAGTGAATTAAACTTCGATGTTATATGCTGTTCAAGAGTTGTTAATTCCTCTAAACGTTCATCCTTACGCTTTAAGTTCTCTTCAGTCTGCGTAATTAAGTCACCTAAACGTTGCTCCGTTTTATCAACTTCCTCTGCAAGTGCCTGAACAGCCAATGCACTTAATTCATCATTTAGGAATGTGTGGAAGGCATCTTCGAAAGGTGGCATACCTGATGTTAAATCTGCACCCTCTACTTTTTCCTTCAATGCCAATAAGCTTGACACACCGTAAAGTCGAGGGAAGCGAATGCCAAAGCGTTGTAGCTCTGAACGTACATAGCCTTTGACATCTTCCTGCTCTTCTTCTGTTGTCGCTAAATCAATCGCATTGACGATAAAGAACATCTTATCAAGTTCGAAGGCATCCTTCACACGCCCTAGCTGAATTAAAAACTCACGGTCAGCTTTAGCAAAAGCATGATTATAATAAGTAATAAACAAGATTGCATCAGCATTACGAATATATTCAAATGCAACTCCTGTATGACGCGCATTAATAGAATCTGCTCCTGGTGTGTCAACAAGTGTCACACCCATGCGTGTTAACGGACTATCATAATAGAAATCAATATTATCGACAAAGCATGATTTATTTTCCTGCGCAACAAATTTTTCGAACTCTTCACGGTTAACACGTAATACTTTTCCAAGCTCAGACTTAAATGTTGGAAATCCTTCTTTATATGCACGAATAAATGATTTATGCACATTTAAGCGTTCGTCCGATAGCTGTACCGCAAGTCCTTCATCTGCACGATTAAATGCCTCTTCTAAAGAAGAAACTGATAAACCAACTGCTGCATATGAAGCTTGAATATCCTCTAGCATTTGGTCAGCTATTTTTAACAGTACATCTGCTGTTTCATGCGGATGCTCTGGTGTTACAGGGCGAATTTTATTAATAGCCGCTGTAGTTGGGTTTGGTGATACTGGTAAAACTTTAGCACCCATTAACGCATTAGAGAAGGAAGATTTCCCTGCACTAAATGCACCGAAAAGCGCGATTGTGAAATCTTTTTTCTGTAATCGTTCTACTTTATTTTCTAAGTAAGTTGCTACTTCCGCAAAGCCTTGTACATCCTTTACCGAGTTTGCCGTATGAAGTGCACGCTTAACTACACCTTCAATAGGTAGGCTTGTTGCACTTACTGCTTGCTGTGCCTCTTCCTGTTGTAACGCTTCCTCTTTTGGCTTTAACATTGATTCATCAAACAATCGAATATCCGCTAAATCTTGCTTAAAGGCTTGATCCCAATTTGTAAGCTGTTGATTTGCAAGCTGACGTATTTCATTGCTTGCCTGATGCATAATACTCGCACTATATTGTTGATACCCCTCGATTTCAAGCACTGCCTGAATAGCATCAACTTTCGCTTGCATCCCAGCCATTTTTAATTTAGATGGTGCTGCTGTTTCAGTAGCCACTGCTTCTAAAGTTGTCGCTTGTGCATCCTTCCAATTATCTGTGTCCTGGATGAAGTAGCGTTTTGTTGCCTCTGCTACACGGTTTGCGAAGTTTAGAACTGCATCTCCAGTTAATAGAGCACCAACTTGTACCTGCTGCTCAATAAGGGAGAAAGGTAATTCAAAGGCGTAGGCATCAATAGCGGTAGCACGTTCTTCATTTAATGCACTAACATCCTTTAACACCTGTTTCATTAGCCCTTTTAAATGTCCAGTAATCTGTGCATGCACAACATTTTGATAGGCACTATAGGCATCCTCTTTGCGGCGGTTACGCTCTTCCTCTGTTTTTTTCTTAGCAGTAAATAAACCTCCTACTTTGAAACCATCTTGCTGACTCTCTAAATATAGACGTAATTTATCGCGTAAATCAGCCGGCATAATGGCAGCATTCGCAAGAAGTTCTTTACGCTGGTCCTCGAACGTTTCATTCCAGGCCTCAATCGAAAACAATTCAACTTGACGATTTAGCTTATTGTACTGCTCTAAAATATCTTTATGGTTTGCCCAGTCATCGGCACTTAATACATCTTCATCGATGTCTAAACGATCTTCTCTTTCTTCTGTTAAATAAGTGTCATGTTCACTTTGTAATAAACGCAGTGTATTTGATGCTGTCTGTACAAGTTGATCCTGCCAATCATTCATACTATCCATAACAATTTTTTTAACAGCTTTAAAATCGTTATAAGGGTGCCCAGGCTCTCTTAATGAAGTGAAAAATACACCCTTAGGAACTACTCCCCAAGCTGCAAAGGAATTGTGAACAGTTGCTTTAAATTCCTCAAAGCTTAATTCATTTTCATTATGCTTATCAATCATGTTTACGATTAAATAAACGTTTGGATTGTACTTCATTAATTGCTTTGTAAATTGAAAATTCATTTCTGATTGCACATGATTGTAGTCCATTGTATAAAATACGATATCAGCAATATGAAGGGCTGACTCTGTTGACATACGGTGTGCATCATCTGTCGAGTCGACACCTGGCGTATCCATAACTGTGACGCCTAATGGTAATGTCGATGTACTATGACCAATTTCAATTTGAGACACTAGGTCCCCATTTTTACTAAGCTCTTTCACTGTTTTAAAATCATAACCCGCTTCAAATTTTACAGGTTTTTCATTGTGCATATAGACAATCGCAAAGTCTTCATCTGATTTATGGACTTTGACGATATTGGCACTCGTTGGAATAGGACTTGACGCAAGTAAATCTTCACCTGATAGCGCGTTAATCATACTAGACTTACCAGCAGAGAAATGGCCAGCAAAGCCGATAACATATTCTTTTTGCTGTATTTTACGCGCAAAAAGTGATGTCTTATCCATACGCTCTGTATCACCATTATGCTGATAAATTATGTATTGTAACGAAGCTTGCTTTAATAGCGCCTCCAACTGTTGTTCAAAATCATTCATAAAACCAGTAACCCCTTTATTCATATTAATCAATTTCACCTTGGCGTAATTGCCGCTGTCGCGCCGATCAACAATGCGTCCGGATTTTGAAGTGTTGAGCACAGTTCACTCCTTTAAAAATCTATGACATCCGCCGGAAGCTTTAGGCCAACAAATGTTTTTTGTGCGAAAGCGAAGCAGCAGCAACACGATGTTGGTCACTCAGTCGTTGCCACAGGACGTGGCGTTCTTAGACTGAGTTCCTCTATTTCAGTAATGTTTGGAAAGAAACTATATCCGCATTCATCTTACCACTTCAGAGGTGGTATTTTTCTGAATGAAGATAGTCATAAATAGTATTCTACCTTATTCGACAAGCAAAGTATAACACTAATTTACTTTAAAAAGCATATATATAAAGGTTTCAGACGCCATATTCATCCATATCGTCCTGTTTAATCAAAAGAATGCACTATTCAGGCTCACTATCAAAACGTGTGGTTGATTTCCGTTCCGACTGGGCGCTTTGTTGCTGTCGCTTCGCTTTCGCACAGTTAAAAAATTGTTGCTGTCGCTGCACTTTCGCACAGGTAATACATTGTTGCTGTCGCTTCGCCTTCGCGCAGAACAAAGCTTCTTGGGGGGCGTCCGATGAGCCGCTTCGCTCCAGGGTCTCTAACAAATGGTATCTTCAATTTATGATAGTAGGCCATTATTTTTTTATAAAACTACTAATTATTCCAAATGGTTGCACAACTAAGTAAATAATAATTTTCTCCATATTTTAAGGTAAGGAAAATTAAGTTTTAAAAAGGGGTATTATGCGATTGCAATACTAAAATTTCCAAATACAGTGGAAATTTTAACCACGAAACGAAATGAGGGACAAACAATTAAATGAGGTGATAAAAAAATGGTGAATTATAGGGATCACGGTAAGATCGAGCAAAAATGTAAATGTGGGTGTGAAGATCGGTTTATTTGGCCTCGAATAAAAGCTAGTACCATTCTTTCGGTAGACCCTCCCCCGGTTATTAAACCTAATGGAAATATCATTCCAACAGTAAATAGATATTTCTTTATTGCTACATCAGATATTCATTTAACGAATGGGGTGACTCTACCTGCTAGCCAATTTTGGGATGATGATGGAAACCCAGTAACTGAATTTAAGATTTTTAATCCGAATGGCTACGTTAATCTTTTTATCAATGCCGTAATGCAGGAAGGTGGAATTTATACTATAATCCCAACCTCGTTAACCTTAAGTCCAGATAATTCAACAATATATAAAGGAACTCCAATCATTATAGAATCATTAGGATTTTCTACAATGTAAGAAACAAACCTGAAAGGGGGTGAAAATAAGTGGCACTTTCTATTATTAATATTCATGTCAATGTTACAAGTACTTCGACTAGATTTTTCAATGTTTTAGCTACACCTTTAACGATCTCAGATGGTACAACGGTTGCCGCTACTACCTTTTTAAATGATAGCGGTTCTGCTGCAACTACTTTCCCAATCGTAACAAACGGGTACTATAATTTATATATAAACGGGGTGCTTCAGGAGGGTGGTTCCTATTCTGTTTCTGCAACCGAATTAACATTCCAAACTGTTACAGGCACTTTACCAGCAGGAACACCAATTATTGTTGAGGCTGTTGAATTAGTGACTACACTTTAATCATCTTAGGGAAATTGGGTAGAGAAGGAAATATATGTTGTTATACGAATCTATCCAATAATATGCTTCATCTATAAAAAAATAAACTTCATATAATAAAAATAATGGATGCCTTAAAAAATTTAAGAGCATCCATTATTTTTATTTTCCATTTGACATTTAAGCTCATATTTTTTTCATAATCCAGTGCACCCCGTGTTACACAGTGTTTGCAACTGAAATTTTATTTTTCTTTTGCTATACTGACATGACATCACTTCATTTGATGTTAGAATACTTTGACATGTACAAGCCTATTTGAATCAATGCATTTGATTGAAATCGACTCACAAATAGGAAATTAATTATTTGTTGCACGAATTGTCTCCTCGATACAGAGCCTAATGGACGTTATTAAATCTTGAATATTCCATCCCGGGATTTTTCCATGCTGAATCGCCAAATCAAATGACGCAGGAATATGAATAAATCCAGCGCGGACTCCTTTATGTTGCTTTGCGTAAACTAGCCCTTCATACATAATATTGTTGCATAAATAGGTACCCGCCGTATTTGATATTTCCGCTGGATACCCCTCTTTGCATAATCGATTCACCATATTTCTAATAGGTAAATTCGTTATATACGCGTCTTCACCGCCATCATAAATGCTTTCATCTGCTGGTGTATAACCATTATTATCCGCTTCGCCATCTTTAATATTAATCGCTATTCGCTCAGGTGTTATTTTAAAACGTCCTCCAGCTAAACCTAATGAAATAATGATTTCTGGCTTTATCTCAGCAATATATTGTTTCAGCTGCTGAGCAGATTGCTGAAAATCTACTGACAAAATGCGTCCTATAATTTCATAGCCATCCATCATTTCTCCATGTAAGTTTTCTACAATTTGCATTGTTGGATTAATTTTATACTCAAGAAATGGTACAAACCCTGTTAACAATATTTTTGTCATGTTTTCTTCACCTTAATTTCTATAGGACGTCGCTTGATTGCCCATCCTTTTTATTATTTTTATTTACTGGTCCGAATTCTGTAACCGAAATAACAACTGAATCCATCAATGACCCACATTGCACTGATATACTAATTTTTTTAATTCTACAAAAAAATGACTCCCATTTACAATATATTTCAGAAAAAACAAACAACTACCCTCTTTTTATTACAACAAAAGTATGAAAGATCAATAAAAAAAGCATGATCTCAAAATTACTTAGACCATGCTCTAGCTATATAAAAATTGTCTTTATTGATACCCTCTTATTTCAAATGTGCAGTCGCCTGTTTCATAACGTGTTTTCCCACTCCAATATAGATAACCACTGCCGCTCCAATAAATACGAATGTCATCGCTAACCGCTCCTTTTAATATAAATATTTGTATTCGAAAAGACTTAACGTCCACTTATTGATTTTGAAAATCATTCTCATTAATATAATATAAATTTCCCACTAATTCGTCAAGACATACTTTCATCTTACCCATTTAACATGGTAAGATGTAGAAAAGTCGGAAAAAGGATGCGGTAATGATGAGTAATTCGAAGTACTTTCAAACTATTTTAAACGGGACAATTCACGCTTTAAAATCGATCCTTCCTATGGATATAGAGGTGAAAACACCTAGTATTATTTCTGAACCATTTCAACAACAGCAAATGGGTGTTTTAATCGGTTTAATAGGAGATTTAAAGGGCCGTGTAATCATTGATTCCTCTCCTGAAATTTTTAGTGGTATCGGCAATATAATGTTTGGTATGCCTCTTGAAGGAGAAATGTTGGAATCCTTTACAGGGGAATTCGGAAATATGATTGCAGGAAATTTATGCACTACTGTAGGACAAGAAAGCTTAGAAATTGATATCACACCGCCAACAGTGATGGTTGGCAACACAAAGTTATACGGCTTTGAAAAGGCATTTATACTCCCTGTTACAATTCCAAGTGTTGGTCCGCTGACAGTTCTTTTAACAATTGAAGGAGAATAGAGTACTAGAATATCGAACTATTCCAAATGATATATCCTATGCCAATTCATTAAACATTTATGAACACACTTTGTCATTCTCAATAATTAACAGAGGATGCCCCATTAGGCTTAAGTCCAAAATACAATTAGTAAAATTTCTTGAAAATAAAGATATTTTAATAACAATTCCTCTAATTCTAACCAATAAGTGGCTATCTCAATGACTATTGAGGTGGCTATTTTTTATTCTACCCTCAATTTTTCACATTTTTTTCACACATTTCGCCAATATATGTGATTTTTTTCACATCTAAAAGAAATTTATTTATATATCATGGCAATAAGAAAGACACAAAAAAAGCGTAGGAGGAGCAAAAATGGCAAATAAAAAAAAGTCAGATGAAAATTTAAAAGGTTCACTCTATGCGGTATTTGGAGTAGGAATCATCATTATCTTGCTTTGGGTGTACTGCTTCGATTTGTTCATCAATCGTTTTTAACTTCTTTCAGCAATTGTTTTTTGTAGCAAAAGCGAAGCGACAGGTACAAAAGTCTCCACCTCTATAAGTGGTGGATGAATGCGGATTTAAGCTACTTTTCTGCGAGTATTCAAACGCCCGCTGAAAGAAGTTAAAGCCTCTGGCGGATGTCACGCAATCGGAAAAGAGTTCTTTGTGCAAGCACAAAGCCGATTTCAGAAGCATTGTTTATTTGCGCGAAAGCGTAGCGACAGCGGCAATTATGCCGAGGCATAATGATTCTACTAAGAAAGGACAGAGACATATGCACTTACATAAGTATGAAAAATATTGGCTTGTGTTTGGAGTTACTACTTTAGTAGCATTCCTTATCATTCTAGGCATCGGTGCATTCCATCAAGGCTCACATCCGAACAATGGTAAAAAAACACTAGATTATGAGAAAGTAAGAGAATTTGCACCCTTCGATAACCCGGGTGTACATAAAGTAGAAGGTAAAGATTGGGATTACGAAGTAGTTGTTTTAGCATCAGCATTTAACTACAATCCTCCAGAAATTGAAGTGCCACTTGGAGCTAAAGTGAAATTTATTGCAACGAGTGCAGATGTAATGCACGGTTTTGAAGTTGCAGGTACAAATATTAATATGATGCTTGAACCAGGTTACATTTCTGAATATGTAACTACAGTAAATAAAGAAGGAGAGTTTTTAATCGTATGTAATGAATATTGTGGTACAGGACATACGATGATGCACTCTATGCTAAAGGTGGTGAAGCCAAATGAGTCTCAACAATAATTTGACAAAAGTGGATCGTCGTGATGCGAAGCTAGCGATGGCACATATTTATGTGGCATTCATCGCATTGTTATTAGGGGGTCTTGCTGGTTTATTACAAGTTTTCGTTCGTTCTGGTCAATTTACATTACCAGCAGGCATTGGTTACTATCAAGTTTTAACCGTACATGGTGTTTTACTCGGTCTTATTTTAACAACATTCTTTATTTTTGGTTTCCAAATTGCTAGTGTTAGCCGTACGTCAGGGACTTTTTCAGACGGTCAACGTCGCCTTGGCTGGATCGGCTTCTGGTTAATGACTATCGGTACAGCAGCTGCTGCAACAATGGTTCTACTTAATGAGGCATCTGTTTTATATACGTTCTATGCTCCATTGAAAGCTCACTGGATATTCTATTTTGGCCTTACATTAGTCGTTGTTGGTTCTTGGGTTGGCGGCGCGGGTCAAATATTACGCTATGCACAGTGGCGCAAAGAAAACAAAGGAAGCGGACAACGAAGCCCATTACTATCATTTATGGTTGTTGTTAATAATTTAATGTGGTTTGTAGCAACTCTAGGTGTAGCTGCTTCTGTTCTATTCCAGTTACTACCATGGTCCTTAGGCTTTGTTGAACGTGTCGACATAGCACTATCCCGTACATTATTTTGGTATTTTGGTCATGCGCTTGTGTATTTCTGGTTATTACCAGCATACATGGTTTGGTATGTCATTATTCCGAAGGTTATTGGCGGAAAAATTTTCTCTGATTCTTTAGCAAGACTATCATTTATGCTATTTTTAATTTTCTCTGTACCAGTTGGGATTCATCACCAATTAACAGAGCCTGGTATTGCTAGCACATGGAAATTCATACAAGTTGTATTAACGTTTGCCGTAATCGTACCATCCTTAATGACTGCCTTTTCGATGTTTGCAATGTTTGAACTACGTGGTCGCGAATTAGGTGGTAAAGGTCTTTTCGGCTGGCTCAAAAAGTTACCATGGAAAGATGCTCGTTTCTTCGTGCCATTTATCGGTATGCTAGCGTTTATTCCTGGTGGCGCTGGCGGTATCATCAATGCTTCTTACCAAATGAACCAATTAATCCATAATACTATTTGGGTTACAGGGCATTTCCATTTAACAATTGCAACAACAGCCGTTTTAACTTATTTCGGTGCAGCATTTTGGTTAATTCCATATTTAACAGGTCGTACATTGACTAAATCTTTAAACAATCTTGGTAATTTTGCCGCTATTTTATGGGCTACTGGTATGACAATTATGTCTTCCGCTATGCATATCGCTGGGCTGATCGGTGCACCTCGTCGATCTGATTACTCTGAGTATGGCGGTGCTCAACAAGCTTATGATTGGATTCCTTATCAAATCGCTCAAGCTGTTGGTGGTACGATTCTATTCATCGCTATCTTAATCATCCTTTATATTGTGGTGAAATTAGCATGGTTTGCACCAAAAGGCGAAGAGGAATTCCCAGTTGGTGAAGTACATGAAAACGGTGGTACTACTCCAGCTATCTTAGAGAACTTTAAAGTATGGCTTGTTATTTTAGTAGCATTAATTTTATTTGCTTATACTATTCCAATTATCGATATTATTTCTAATTCCCCTCCTGGTTCTAAAGGCTATAAACTTTGGTAACAATGTTTTGCATCTTCATAAAAAAAGCGATTTCTCTAGCTGAGAAATCGCTTTTTACTTTGCTGAAAAAATGTAATTTAGGTATTAATTAAAGTAAAGCTTCTATGCAAAACAAGGGGTTGATTTCAGTTCCGGCTGGGCGCTTTGTTGCTGTCGCTTCGCTTTCGCACAGATAAAACATTTGTAGCTGACGCTTCGCTTTCTCACAGAGCAAAGCTTCCTGGGGGCGTCCGATGAGCCGCTTCACTCGCGAAGCTCGCTCCAGGGTCTTATCTGTGACGCAGATCCCCAAGAGTCGTTAGCCTCCACTTCAATCAACCAATTCACATTGCATATTTTTTATGTACGAAACGGAGCGGCAGTAACAAGATGTGTTTTTATGCCAAAGCGAATCAGGAAAATACTTAAACGGAGGAAGTTGCACAACTCCCTCCCCCAGGTGAGCGAGTAACTTAGATCCACCCTCATCGAAAACGCCACAACATACAAAGTAATTTCCTTGACCATTACCTTTTCAACATTATGAAAAGCGATTTCTCTGTAGTGGAGAAAACGCTTTGTCCTTTAGAGCTGATACAGCTTCGTATACTTTTCTTGTAAATAGTTTGCTAAATATTTGGCGTTTAAGCCTTCCCCTGTTGCCTCTTGTAACAATTCAAACGGCTTCTTCAACGCGCCGTATTGATGGACTTTGTCTGTTAACCACTCTCGAATTGGTAGGAGCTCTCCCTTTACTAACAGCTCATCAAAGTTTGGATGATCTTTATCCATTGCATGCTTCCATTGTGCAGCGTAAATCATTCCTAAAGCATAGGATGGGAAATAGCCAAACATGCCCCCTGACCAGTGCATATCTTGTAGTACCCCTTTTGCATCTGTTTCAGGACGAATGCCTAAATATTCTTCGTATTTATCATTCCATACTTGTGGAAGATCTTTCGCTTGAAGATCGCCGTTGAATAAATCACGTTCAATTTCATAGCGAATCATAATATGTAGTGGATACGTTAACTCATCTGCTTCAATGCGAATAAACGATGGCTCCACCATATTAATTGCTCGTAGGAATTCCGCTAATGCTACATCACCAAATTGCTCAGGTGAATACTTTTGAAGTCGCTCGTAGTTATGCTCCCAGAACTTTTCGTTCCTACCAACAAAATTTTCATAAAATAAAGATTGGGACTCATGTATTCCCATAGATGTACCTGTTGCTAACGGTAAACCATCAAGCTTCACATCAATATTTTGCTCGTACATGGCATGTCCACACTCATGGATAGTTCCAAAAATTGCTGAGCGGAAATCATTTTCATCATATTTCGTTGTAATACGATTATCTCCATGATTTATGCCTATCATAAATGGATGCACACTTTCGTCTAAGCGCCCTGCATCAAAATCATAGCCAAGTTGTGCTAACATTTCTAATGATAATGCACGCTGAGATTCACGAGGGAAATGCTTAAATAATAGGCTTGTATCTGGTTTCTTAGGTGAAGCTGCAATTTTTTGCACAAGAGAAACAATTGTTTCACGTAAGTCACTAAAAACTTGATCTAAAACATCAGTCGTCATATCAGGTTCATATAAATCTAGTAATGTATTGTACGGAGAACCGTTTTTAATACCCCAATATTGAATGAATTTCTTCTGCCAGCTTATAATTTCCTCTAGATAAGGTAGGAACAAAGCAAAATTATTAGCTTCCTTTGCTTCTTCCCATGCTGTTTCCGCTTTAGATTGTAAAATTACAAATTTCTTATATTCATCAGCCGGAATTTTTTTATTTTGATCATACTCTTTACGTACTTCCTCAACTAAACGCAGTGTAACATAATCAAGATCTGCCTTTTGCCCCTCTAGATCCGTTAGTAATTGCCCTAACTCTTCACTAGTTTGCATGTCAAATAAGGAGGCAGATAATGTTCCAACTACCTCTGAACGCTGAGCTAATCCCTTCTTAGGTGCACCCGTGCGCATATCCCAATAAATCACACTTAATGCTTCTCCGTAGTGCTTCATTTTTTTTACATAGTCAGTAAATTGTTGTACGGTCATGCTAACATCCTCCTTTTCACGCTACTAGTTTATCATATTTTCGAAAATTTTGTATATTATGGACTTTATAGTATTTTTTATAGGAATAGTAACTGTTCACAATTTTATTTCTACAAAACTATTCCATTGCGAATAGCATATACAACCGCTCTCGTTCGATCCACTGCACCAATTTTTTGTAAAATGCGAAAAGAAACGTTTTAAAATCCATATTTTTTTATCCAGTAAGTTGTTTGTATCTCATATAAATAATAAACCGACGAGCACATACACTACCAAGCGGTATAAACATAAGAGCATTCGTTAATGATATTACAGCATGCTCTTTTCCCCATTTTGCTGCAAGTAGACGCAAAAGAAGAATTCCTAGAAATACAATAACTCCAGCGACGGAGCTTTGTGTAGTTACGATTCCTCTTTCATGATTAACACGGATTTTTTCTAATTTTCCTCTCCAAATCCCGATACCTATGCCAATTGTTAAACAAATGAAGTACAAGATATAGCTTATCGGTGTTAATTTATCTGAACTTAAAATAGAAGTACACGTTAGCCCAATTAACAAAATCGGTATTATCCACATTCTAGTTGGTCTAACTTTTTTCTCCCTTAACATAAGAAGAATCATGACTATAAAGACAACCAAGTAGCTACTCATTTCACTCATTTCTTTCCTCTCTTTCTTTAATAAATTTTTAGTAAAAGTAGAATATCAATTATAGCTCGGCATAATTGCGTCCGGAATCGGCAGAAGGCTTTTGGCCAATACGAAGTTGGTCACGCAGTCATTGCCACAGGACGTGGCGTATTTAGACTGAGTTCCTCTATTTCAGCGGATGTTTGAACACCCGCTCCAAAAGTGACTTAAAACCGCATTCTTCTTTACCATCAATAGAGGTGGTAGACTTCTTTAGCTGTCACTTTGTTTTCGCTATAGAAAATAATTGCTGAAAGAAGTTAAAGAAAATAAAAAAAGTCCATTTTTTAGATTAATTTTTTTCCTGATAAATGACTTTGTTCCTCAAAATAAAACCTCCCCGTTAGGAATGTAAAAGACTTTCGCCACCTTTTCATTTCTACTCGGAGAGGATCAACTAATTGTAAGATTTGTATAAGTAGATGTTATTTTGATAACTCATATATCTACTTTTATGTACAATAGAAAAATTATAATACTGCTGGGATTATATACTCTTTTATTAATGGCCATCTATCTCGTGGATTCATGATGAATTCTGAACTAATTGCTACAATCATATTCATGTTTGGTATACAACAAATCATATTGCCCCCATCCCCTATTGCTGAAAAGGTAGAAAGTCCATCTTCTTGCCGTAGCCACCATAAATAACCGTAATTGTTATGGTTCATCTCCGTTGATTTACGAATCCATGCCTCAGAGAGAATCCTTTTATAATCCCAAATACCATTGTTTAAATAAAGGTAGCCAAATCGTGCCATATCACGTGTAGTTAATGTTAGCCCCCATCCACCTGTCGAATGACCGTTTGGATCATGGACCCACCCCTTAACGTTTTTTCCGAATAAATCATCAAACTCATATGCGTTCATTTGATAGTCAGGAATTTCTTTCATGCCAAGCGGTGTAAACAAATGTTCATTAGAAAACGCTCGTGCACTCTTGCCTGTACTTTCAGTAAGAATAGCTGACAATAAATGTGCTCCAGCTGTGGAGTATTTAAACGCGCCTAAATCCCCATTTTCACCTATTATATCAAGTGTATATTTTATCCAATCCTGCTGTTGACATAGAATATCTAGCGGTTCATGCCAATCCTCATATGGATATGGTACTGTCATCGTGAGAAGATGTCGTATAGTAATCTCCTGTTTCTGCTTATTAGCACCAGCAATATATTTAGGGAAAAAATCTAACACCTTTTCTTCAACGCTTTTAATATATCCTTTATCGATAGCGATGCCTATAAGTGCAGATAGTACACTTTTCGTTACAGATGCTACATGTTGACAATCATCAGGACTTTTCCCATTAAAATATTTTTCATATGCTAAATTACCATTTCTAATGATAACAATACCATTTATATTGTTATAATCACTTTTTATCGTGTGCTCTAGCTTGGAAAGCTTTTCATTGTTCAATTCAGGCTTTACCGTGTGCCAATTTATTGTTGTTTGCATAGGAACCTCCAAATGGTTTTGTCATTTTTTCTTGACAGGAAAATATACCTCAGTAATATAATCCTCAGAAGAGTTTGCTTGATTTGGATCTGTTACATATATTTCATATGGCGGCATTATCAATTCATAACCCTCGTCTTCAATCCACTTCATCAAATTAGCATAGACAGATGTTAATTCAGGATATGCTCCCTTTAAAACGGATTTAGCACAGAGACTACCAGGCAAATCTCTCGTTCCTTTAACAGACTCAGCTATTGGAATAGCGAACTCAGTATCATTACCAGTAGGGTTAAATTCAGGGCTGTGGTAAATCGTCATCGGCTTACCGAGTAAAGTAAGCTGCTCCGTCGCAATCTTTTCATATAGCTTGCTAAAATAGTTACCGTATCCTGATGAATAGTCATCACTGCTCATTACTAGACGCTTAAAAAGAATATTTTTTGGCTTCGTTTCAACTAGCTGTACCTCGATATCGTCAAGGTACGACATGATTGGCATCCCCTTTTCTAAGTTTGCAATATCATGACTTAGTTGTTTTACAAGATATTCAAAAGCCTTTAGTTTTTCTTGCATCTCATTTCTTTTATGGTTAAGCGCAGAAAAAAGCATTTCTTCGGATTGATCCTCTTCCAATTCCAACATTGCTTTAATTTCTTCAAGAGAAAAATGATAGGATTTTAAACGGTTGATATAGAGCATCCTTTTTAGTTGTTCGATGGAATAATACCTATAACCGCTTTCAGCATTAATCTCATCTGGGTTAATTAATCCAATTTCAGCGTAATATCGAAGTGTTTTTGTCGAGACACCACATATTTTTGAGAATTCTCCTATTGATAACACAAAACCACCTCATTTATTAATTTGTTACTTGCTACAATTCATTTATACACCTTCCCCTTAGGGCAAAGTCAATTACTTTCATTATTCCCATATGAACTACATTACGTGTGTTCCGGTGGCTCCAAGCCGTTTTTCAGCAGGTGTGTCCAAACATTCACCCTATCTTAAATTACTCAATTTGAGCTGTATATACCAAAGAAGCTCTCCTCATCATTTTCATGATCAAGGAGAGCTTCTTACTTTTATATAAATAAGGGGAAATTTTACTAGCTTTTAAATGCCTTGTTCGGTTTCCAATCAAACATTTTTAAGCGTTAAATTTTATAACAATATATAGTTGGGGATCCTACATATTAAATGTTTTGACAAATTGTTAATACTTGTTTGACGGCTTCTGCCGATTGATGGAGCGCCGCTTTTTCTTCATTCGTCAGATGTAATTCAATAACTGACTCAATGCCATTGCCTCCTAATATTGTCGGCACTCCTAAAAATAATTCGTGGTAACCATATTCTCCTTCTAAAAGGGCGATAGAAGGAATTATTTTACGTTGATCTTTCATGATGATTTCGACCATCTGTGCACATGCAGCAGCTGGTGCATAATAAGCACTACCATTGCCTAACAAACCAACAATTTCCCCGCCACCTTTACGTGTACGTTCTACGATTAGTTGCAGTCTGTCTTGAGGGATCAATTTTTCTAAAGGGATCCCTCCAGCATAGGAATATCGAATTAAAGGGACCATTTCGTCGCCATGTCCACCTAAGACGAATCCTGATACATCCTCCGGTGCAATTTGCAATTCTTGTGCCACAAAGGTATTAAAACGTGCCGTATCTAACACACCTGATTGACCAATGATACGATTTTTCGGAAAGCCTGTTTCCTTATAGCAAACATAGGTCATGGCATCGACTGGATTGCTTAATATAAGGATTATGCTGTTTGGAGCATAATGTTTTATTTGTCTAGATACTTGTTGAATAATTTTTGCATTCGTCGTCACTAAATCATCTCGGCTCATGCCTGGTTTACGAGGAATACCAGCTGTAATAATGACAATATTTGCTCCAGCAATATCCTCATAATTGCTCGTTCCTTTAATAGAAACATTAAATTTTTCTATTGGTCCTGTTTGTAATAAATCTAGCGCCTTTCCTTTTGTCGGATTCTCCGCTTCTGGAATATCTAACAGGACAACATCTCCTAGCTCTTTTTGTGCCAAAAATAAGCTTAAAGTTGCACCCGTATGACCAGCACCGATTACAGCAATTTTACTTTTTCGAAATGTCATTTTTCATCACCTCGATTGTCAGCGGCTGCTGTTTCCGTCGTTTTTTTAACACGTGTTGCTGCTGGTGCAGATTTTTTCTTTGGTGCTTCCGGTCCTTTAACCATCTGAAAAACATCTTCATCAGGTCTCGGAATTACGTGAGCGCCTAATAGTTCTCCAACGCGCTTAGCTGCCTCTTTCCCAGCATCTACAGCTGCTTGAACTGAACCAACATCACCTTTAACTACTACAGTAACGATGCCACCATCAACAAATTCTTGTTTGACGATGGTTACATCTGCCGCCTTTATCATCGCGTCTGCTGCCTCATAAGAACCAACTAATCCTTTCGTCTCAATCATTCCTATTGCGCTACCCATTTTCCTCACCTCGCATCACTTCCGTGGAATCAATAATACCTATAACGACCGCATCGATAGGCAATGGATTTTCTTTCATAATATATCGGGATGATCCACCACTTGTAATGAGCACATCATCTCCGATTCCTGCCCCGATACGGTCTGCTGCTACAATTTCTGTTCGAATCGGCTGTTGATTAGAATCGATTGGTTGAATAATTAATAATTTTAAGCCATTCAACCCTTCTTCTTTACGTGTTGCCCATACACTACCGATAACTCTGCCCATTTGCATGAACTTCACCTCTTTATCCCGTATGGACTATTGTTAGTCAGAGCGAATTGTTAACGTCTTATTCAGCTCTCGTATTTTGTCATACGCCAATGCCGTCACAATGGTTTTCTTAGGAACAACAATTTCCGGTGCTTCTATTTCAAGCACTTCTACTTGCGAAAGCAGTTTCTTATCAAATAGATAGCTTAACGGTTTTTCAGCTTGACTGACGATTGGCGGAAGTTCTTTGACGTTCATTTTTTCCTTAGCTTGAGCATTGACAATTTCTGCAAATGTACCCCGTTGGATTAAACCTGCATTTGCCTCATCAGTATCGATATGCATCTCCAATCGATAACGCTCTGAAACGCGAATCATTACATTTGATAAAATAATAGGTCTTATACCTTCTATTTTTATTTGTACCGATTGTCCGTCCACTACTTGGAACTGAGCACTGTCAGTCGGTGACATATGAATATGTGCTTGTGCTATAATGAGTCCCTCATTAAGCACGACACTGCCCTTTGGACCAATTAGTGTAACGGGGCTAGAGCCATTAATATCTCCTGATACCCTTAATGGTGGCTTAACCCCTAATTTCATCGCGTCTGTCCAACTAATTTCTACTTGAGATAATGAACGAGCTGGACCTAAAATGCGTACTCGTTCAATGGATCCCTTCTGACCAGCAATAACAACAGTTTCCTCAGCAGCAAACTGTCCTGGTTGTGAAAGCTCAAACTTAGGTGTTAATTGATAGTTTTCACCAAAAAGCTGCTCCACTTCCGTTTGAGCAAGATGTACATGTCGCGCTGAAACACCGACAGGGATTTTTCCGTCATGATGAGAGGAAGGCTGATTTTTTAAAACTTGCTGTAACACTTCTTCAACAATTTTTTGGATTAAATTTTCCTGCATCTAACCTCCTCCTTATGTCAATGATCTGATAATTCTTCCTTGGGCTTGCTGTTCAATAAAGCCAGCATTTGCTTCATCTGTATCGATATGCATCTCTAGACTAAAATCGTTTGATACACGAACTACAACCCCACGAAATGTCACAGGTCGCTCACTATCAACTTCAACAGATACTAATTCATTATTTTGTACGTCCAATACTAACGCATCTTCTTCCGTCATATGAATATGTGCCTGTGCAATAATGACCCCCTGCTTGATGATTATTTCTTGTTCTTGATTAATTAATTTGATGCTAGCTGAACTTTCGATATCACCCGATTGTCTCAAAGGAGGGGTTAATCCTAATTTCATTGCATCTGTTCGACTAATTTCCACCTGTGTCGCCGCTCTTACTGGACCTAATACACGAACATTGTGAAGAACACCTTTTGGTCCCTCAATAGAGACACGCTCTTTAGCTGCAAACTGCCCTGGCTGCGAAAGATCAAAATCCTTCGTTAGCGTCGCATTTGGACCAAAAAGTACCTGCAAATCTTCTTCACTGACATGTATATGACGAGCTGAAATGGCCACAGGAAATGTTTTTGTCGCTGTATTCAAGTTAGCCACCTCTATATCTATTTCACTATATTATTATAGGAAATGAAGCAGGATGAAGCGCAACGCAATGTGTAACATCCTGCCCTTTCCTTTATGATGTTCTTTCCATCACTCCGAGGATTCTTTCCGTCGCTTCGGCTCTTCTTTCCGTCGCTTTGACTTCCTTCCGTCACTCGAGGATTCTTTCCGTCACTTCGGCTCTTCTTTCCGTCGCTTTGACTTCTTTCCGTCACTCGAGGATTCTTTCCATCACTCCGAGGATTCTTTCCGCCGCTTCGGTCTTTCTTTCCGGCGCTTCAGCTCTTCTTTCCGTCGCTTCGGCTCTTCTTTCCATCGCTTTGACTTCCTTCCGTCACTCCGAGGATTCTTTCCGTCGCTTCAGCTCTTCTTTCCGTCGCTTTGACTTCCTTCCGTCACTCCGAGGATTCTTTCCGTCGCTTCAGCTCTTCTTTCCGTCACTTCGACCCTTCTTTCCGTCGCCCTTGTCCGGACTGAAATAAAATTAAGCCTCTGCTTTTGGTAAAATTAATTCTAATTCATGGTGTGGGCGTGGGATTACATGAACTGATAGAAGTTCTCCAACACGTTGGGCCGCTGCTGCACCTGCATCAGTAGCTGCTTTTACTGCGCCTACATCACCACGAACTAATACAGTGACAATACCGCCACCAACATGTACTTTTCCTACTAAATTAACACTAGCAGCCTTCACCATTGCATCTGCTGCTTCAATTGCTCCTACTAAACCTTTTGTTTCTACCATTCCTAATGCTGTACTCATTTGTCATTCCTCCAAATTATTTATTTTGTAATGTTATTTGTTTTAATACTTGATCAACAATTTGTTGAACTACTGCTGTATCCAAAGATGGATCGTGTGCCTTGATATTGTCTACTACTGGTTTTGCTAAAAATTCTGGTTTTGGCACTTCTACATCTTTAATGCCATAAGCCATGCGTTTAATATTCAATAAATGTCTTGCTGTAATGTTATCGGACGTAATATTGCCACCAAAAGTACCACACCCTAATGTAAAGGATGGTGCCAATCCAGTAGTTCCACCAACTGCGCCGATGGATGATAATGTATTAACAACAATTCTAGACACCGGTAATTCCACTGAAAACTGCTCAGCTAAAGCTGTATTTTCTGTATGAATCGAGCATGTATGCCCGCGTCCACCTATGTTTAGTAAATCAATCATTACCTGTTTTGCCTCTGTACTGTCCTCGACAGTGTATAACGCAAATATCGGTGATAATTTTTCCAGTGAAAATGGAATGTTCTTGCCAATCATCGTTTCCATACCAACAAGTACTTTTGTATCTTCCGGCACAGTAATACCGATAGAATCTGCTAAGCAAGCTGCTGACTTACCTACAATTTGAGGATTTACCTTCCCAGGGACTGGAGAAATCAGCTTCTCCATCTTCACCTTCTCTTCATCACTCAAAATATAAGCATTGTTTTTCTTTAGCTCTGTTAAAACTTGCTCTGCGATGACTTTATCTACGATAATTGATTGTTCTGTAGCACAAATTGTGCCGTTATCAAAAGACTTACTTTGCACAAGCTGGCGAACGGATTTGGATATATTCGCCGATTTTTCAATGTAAGCTGGAACATTTCCTGGTCCTACACCGTAAGCAGGTTTGCCCGAACTATAGGCTGCTTTTACTAGAGCACCGCCACCAGTCGCTAAAATTAAGTGAATATCTGGGTGCTTCATTAATTGCTGCGTAGCTTCCATAGAAGACATTGTTAAACAATGTAGCAATCCTGCTGGTGCTCCAGCTTGTTCTGCAGCTACTCTACAAATCTCTAAAGCTTCCTTTGTACAATCAACCGCATATGGGTGTGGGCTTAGTACGAGACCATTTCTAGTTTTCAATGAGATAAGTGTTTTAAAGATTGCTGTTGATGTTGGATTTGTTGTTGGTACGATGCCAGCGATGACTCCAAACGGACTAGCAATCTCTGTCACTTTCTTCATTCGATCGAAACCAACAACACCAACAGTCTTCAAATCTTTAATATCTTCATAAACATCTCTAGAGGCTACCTCATTTTTCATTTTTTTATGATTAGGTATGCCCATCCCCGTTTCCTGAACGGCCATATTTGCCAAACGTTCTGCCTCTTTATATGCTGCATCTGCAACAGCCTTGACGATATGATCTACTTGCTGCTGTGAATACTGCATGTAAGCAGTCTGGGCAATATTGGCATTTCTCACCGCGTCTCTCATTTCTTGAATTGCTAATAAATCTTTATCTAGTGTGGCCACTAAAGCCCCTCCTTTCTAAACAACTGGGTTTCTCGCTAAATTTTCAATAGCTTCTCTAAAAGCATTTGCAGCAGCTTGGCAGGAAGATTGGCTACCACTTAATAAACCGCCACCGAAATTGGTTTCAGATGGTGGACCAAAGAAAACCTTTAGTTCTACATCTGCAGCCTTTAATGCCGCATCTAAACCGACTACAGCCTCAAGGGGCGGTGCTATTAAATAAGCAAGGGCTGTTCCAACCTTAACGTTTGCTAGCTCAGCCAGATACGTACCACAGCTCGCTACAGTATGTGCAAAAAGAGCGTGGCTTTCATTTTGAAGAATGGCTTCAAAATACGTATCAAACTGAATTTTTTGCTGAATCGCATCAAAACCACTGCGTATTTCATCCGGCGAGCTACCAGCAATGATGCCAATGACCTCACCAGATAATGGCCCAGATGCATGTGCCGCTCCAGCATAAAAGCTTTTTGCATAAACAACGTCAACATCTGCTTTTTTCGTAGCCTCGTCCAACGCTACATATCCAATATCATCTATTGTTAGAGTTACGAGTCCAATGCTATTGTGATATGGCTTTAAATCTAATTGCTCTGCTAATTCATTATTCACTCTTGGAATGATTTGCATTGCCAAAATTTCTGCCATAAGTTTTTGAGGATTCATTGTTTGCCCCCTAACCTTCTTTTGCCACAAGACCTACTCCACTTGCCTTGTAATGCAATATTTTTTGAACGACTGTTCCTAAATAAGCACCTGCCTCTAATGGCGGGATACCACCTTTATGAATGTTCGAAACGACCATTCGATCAGCTTCTACTGTGCCAATTCTAGGTTGATAGCATATATAGGCACTCATGGACTCAGCCGATACAAGTCCAGGGCGCTCACCGATTAAATAAACGATCACTTCTGCTTGTAAAAGCTCCCCAATTTCATCCATAAGGGCAACACGCCCTTTATCAATATAGAAAGTAGTTCCTATTTCAATATTTAAATTGCGAAGACTTTGCTGTAAGGCTAAGTAAACGTCTTGCACATTTTCTTCAATCGCACTTGCACTTAATCCGTTAGAAATAATGATTTGTACTTTTGGATTTTTTGTACATTTAGATTGAATAAGTATCTTTGATTCTTCTGATAAACGACGACCTAAATCTGGTCTAGTAATGTATTCTTCCTTATCTGTAACTCTTGTTGTTACTTGAAAGACATCAAGCTTTTGTAGTAGCTCTTCTGTCACTTCTCCATATACCGCATCTACTGCCGCTGCATGATCGAGTCGGAACTTTAGCCAAGTTTTTGTTTTAGGCCTTGTCCCAGCTCTTCCAACACCAATTCTTGCTGGTGTATGCTTTTTAGCAGCTTGAACACTTTCAGACACTTCATCCTCTTCAAATTTAAATTCTGTGATAGGTACTGAAGTATAAGTCGATTCATCATTACTTGCGCTGTAAGATGATTGTTCATGATTACTTGATTCAGTATGATAAAGCTTAATTAATGGTTCATTTGATTGTTCTATTGTGCTCGGGCTTGCTACTTCATCAGTACCATTAGCATTAGCTACCGTATTGTGAAACTTAATAAGTGTTTCCTTGTGGTTTTCTGTTGGCACAGCTGTGTCATGAGAAGACTTTTCTGACGCATTATTGCCCACCTTTTCCATAACTAACTGTGTAATCATCGATACTAATTGTTCATTCAATGGATTCACCTACCTTTCAAATATAGATAAATCGCCAGCTCTTGCAGATAGACGACCATTTTCATAGATGCCCATTTTTTCTAACCACGCTAGATATTCAGGAGCTGGTTTTTTACCAAACGTTTGAAGTAATGTTGCGACATCATGGAAGCTCATTGACTGATAGTTCAGCATGACATCGTCGCCCATAGCGGCAGCGATAATAAAGTTGACACCAGCTGCTGTTAGCAAAACACTTAAATCTTCAATATCATTTTGGTCTGCCTTAATATGGTTTGTGTAACAAATATCCACGCCCATTGGGAGACCGTGCATTTTACCCATGAAATGATCTTCAAGGCCAGCACGTATTACCTGTTTGTTATTGTATAAATACTCAGGTCCAATAAAGCCAACAACCGTGTTCACAATATACGGATTAAAATGTCTAGCAAAGCCGTAATTGCGCGATTCAAGTGTTACTTGGTCAATACCCATATGTGCCTCAGCAGATAGCTCCGAACCTTGTCCAGTTTCAAAATAGAATAAGTTCGGGCCAGTTCCTGTTCCGTGCTTTTTCACAAGCTCTTCTGCTTCTCTTATTAAGTCAGCAGAAATGCCGAACGAGCGATTGGCAATTTCCGTTCCAGCAATACTTTGGAAAATCATATCGGCTGGCGCCCCTTGTTTAATGGCTTTCATCTGTGTTGTAATATGTGCTAACACACAGTTTTGTGTAGGAATCGACCAATCATTGATAAACTCCTTTGTGGCTTGCAATACTTTTTTTACACTTTCAACTGAGTCATCTACAGGGTTAATTCCAATGACTGCATCGCCAATACCATAGGACAATCCTTCTTTTAATGAGGCAATAATACCGTCAATATTGTCTGTTGGATGATTGGGCTGCAATCTTGAGGAAAGCGTGCCCTTTTGTCCGATCGTAATATTGCAAGTTGACAGTATTTCTACTTTATTGGCAGCATGGACAAGATCTAAGTTGGACATTAGCTTTGTTACGGCCGCAATAATTTCTGAATTCATGCCCTTGCTTAAGCGTTTTAATTCCCGATCGCCTGTTTCATTGGATAAAATGTATTCTCTTAGTCCCTCGATACTCCAGTTTTTAATTTCTTCATAAATTTGCTCATTAATATCACCTTCAATAATGCGTGATACTTCATCATTTTCAGAAGGAACTAATGGATTTTCTCTTATATCCTTCACTAACAGCTCACTTAAAACGGCCTTTGCCGCAATTCGTTGCTGTACAGATTCAGCCGCAATCCCCGCTAGCTGATCTCCTGATTTTTCTTCATTGGCCTTAGCCATTACATCCTTTAATGACTTAAAATTATATTTTTCTCCACCAAATATCACCGATAGATTCACATTCATCCTCCTTACTTTGAATGGAAAGCAAGTGTTTTTATAACGACTGGGACAACACCAGATGGTAGTACATGCCCAATGTCAATATAATCACCTGTTTCTACTTTGATTTGATCGATGCAAATGATGGGAACTGTTCGATTGATCGCTTGTATCGTTTGCCCAATAACCTTTGCATAATCTGATTGAATGACTATGATAATTGGTATTTCCTTGGAGTTTCTCATAGCTAAGTGCTTCAAAATGGCCTCACATAATGTATGGACATCCGTGAAGCTTAAATATGGTAAATGACTAAAATAGAGTGCAAACGGAGAACGATTCTCCTGTATAGAAAATAGTGCATCTGCTCGTGCAACGGCTGTTTTCACCGCATCGTCGAATTCTTTGCTGTGCGTATCCATATAGCAATCGAAAACAGGCACATTTTTTAAAGGTAATACTTCCGCATCTACCTGAATCGTTGCACCACTAATCTCAGTTGTTTGCGTACCCGCTCCAGTCACTGTTGCCCGAGCTGTTTCCTCTGGTTTTAGCCATAAAAAGGATTGTAGCTGTTCATGCTGTAAAAGACTTTTTGCCAATTTTTCGCCGATATCATCATACTGACGATTTGTACATTCATTTTCATAAATACAGGCGGCTACCCCACCGGAAAAAACGAGTGCATCAATCGGATTATCCCAAGTTGGCAAATGTCCTAGCAATAAAGGATGCTGTTCGTCTGTTAATTGTCCGCTTAGCGTCATCGCTACTATATCCGCCATTTCTTGGATTAATTTTGTAACACGTACATCCTCTGCTGAATCACCAACCTTTAATGGCTTTGACCATCTCTCCATTAGTTTCATAATGGGTGGCGAAATCGATTGGACAACGCTATTCTGAAATTCTATAAGTCTTCCACCGACATGCAATGTACACGTACCAATTACTTCGCCAAACTGCATTACCGCAATATTTGCAGTACCACCGCCGATATCGATGTTAGCGATAACTTTGGCAGTGTTTTTTGATTGCTGTAATGTACCTGCTCCTTTTGCTGCAATGATGCCTTCCAAATCGGGTCCAGCAGTAGCAACTAAAAAGTGCCCGGCTGTATCTGCAATCGCATGAACAACCTCGCTGGCATTTTCCTTTGTGGCAGATTCGCCTGTAATGATAATGGCACCTGTTGAAATATCTGCTGGTGCAATTTGGGCCAATTGATATTGCTGAAAAATAAATTGCTCGATTTTTTCCATATCGATAATTTCTTTATTGATAAACGGTGTTTTAATAATAGGACTTTGATGCAAAACCTTTTTTTCAATAATTTCTATTCGTGGCACATGCGTTACACCTGCAACGTTTTTCAATAGAAAACTACTGACCACCATCTTTGTTGTACTTGTACCAATATCAATGCCTGCACTATAAATTTTTTCTGTCTTCAACTTACTCTCCCCTCTCGCCACTTAAGGGACAATACATGAGATAAGGACTATCACGATCCTTTACAAACTGACGAATTTCTTCGTCAGAATTGAGCTGAATAAGTGGCGCAATAAACTCAATACCAAGCTTTTGCCACGAAGAGGTTTTCACTACAGGACCATGCATCATGACATTTTGTAATAAAGCTGTTGCTCTTTCCACATCTGCAAGGGGTGCATCAATTTTTGTAATGACACCAATTTGTATTTTGGGAATTCCTAAGCTAAATTGCGGAGGAAAAACACTCTTTGATGACGTGGCATCCTGTAAATAAATCACATGTGTCACTTCAAGCGATGTTGCCATAATGTTTCTGTAATACATCGGATTTTCTATATATTCTCCAGGTGTATCAACAATCCAGTCATCATAAACGAGCGCCTGTGTTTTATTGGCTTGTCCATCTTTCCCCAATAACGCATTCATCAGTGTCGACTTACCTGCTTGCACACCACCTATTATCATTACTCGATTTTTCATACGGCACATCCTATGACTTCGTTATTTTTGATGGCGTATAGCCTAGCATCTCTGATAGAAAACGATTAATTTCTAACATCGCCATTTCAACCTCGGAGACACTACCAACAATAACGAGACTGCCAGTAAAGCGATCTAAAAATCCTAGTCTTACGTTGGCTGCCTTTGTTGCTAAATCCCCTGCGATAATAACTGTCTCACTCGGTGTACATGTCATGATGCCCAGTGCACCTGCTTCTTGAATGCCCAGCTTTTGAAACATCTCAGGATCAGGATTTGCTATAAGATGACTCAATGTTAGTTGCTTACCTGGCACAAACTCCTGAATAAACCGTTTCTTTTCTTCACTCACACGTCATCACCTCTTTCAAGATTTTTATCTGTTAGATATTCACCTTCTTTAATAATTCCTGCCTTGCGATCCTCTTGTTCTAGCCTTAAAGCTGTCGGAACAGATAACTTATAGGCTAAAATAATAGCGATAACACCCGCTAAAAACTTACCTGCAATAACCGGTAAAATAATGGTCGGTTGGAAGTTAGCCGTAAACGATAAATGATCTCCTAGAAGGAATGCTGAACAAACTCCAAAGGCAATGTTAATGACCTTATCTTTCGGTGGCATATGTCGAACAAGTGTAAACATGGCTAAGATATTAGCAATTGTCGCTAAAATACCTGCGCTTCCTACTGACGATAAGCCTAATTTTTCACCTACTGCTTCTAGAGGTTTCGATGCATATTTTCTAATTAAGTACACCATAGGGAATGCACCCGCTAGCATAATACCGATATACCCAGCCGTTTCTAATGCCCGGAATTGATCGACTTTATCTGCCATGATCGGATCAAAGCCCCATGCACCAAAGATCTTTGTAAAAATACCTGTAAAAATTTCTACAATCGAGAACACTAGCACAAGCTTGATAGCAGCATCCATCACGCGTCCAAAAATCATGAAGCCTTTGATCATGCCATTTGGAATTAGCTTAAGACCTAACGCAATTAACACTACGAAAATAAATAAAGGTAATAAATTAATTAATATTTGTAAAACTGAAATGGCAAAAACATATGTTGGTTCTGCTGTTGTACTAATCACTTCCCGAACATTTGTATTAAACGTTACAATCATGATGGAAGAAATAAATGCTCCAATCGGAATTGTTAAAACACCCGCCATAATACCTAAAGCCATATATTTATGATCACGCTTATCTAACATGGCAAGACCCATAGGAATAGAGAACACAATTGTTGCGCCAGACATAAATCCGACCACTAGAGCCATGACCCATCCTTCATACGACTCTTTTAACGCATTTGCTAACTGGTATCCTCCCATATCTGAAGCTAAAATTGTCGTTGCTGCAATAGCTGGATCAGCACCAATTAATTCAAAAATTGGACTAATAAAATGACTTATAAACCACGTTAAGTAAGGTATAGCAGCCATGATCCCTGCAGCAGGTACAAAAATATGTCCAACCGTATGAATACCATTCATAAACTCTTTCCCGATTCCATATTCAGCATCTCGAATTGCTCCGAATGCTCCTAAAACTGCACAAATCATAATAAGATAAACGATAACCGTTCCTATCATTGCCATCCTTATCATCACCCCTTTAGTTTTGCTAAAAAATTATGTTATTTATAAAAAAAAAGACGCATTAAAGAGGAAATCTCTTTAAAGCGTCTTTGCTTTAACTATTTACTTGTAATGAATTGATAATGCGCCTTGCAATAAGCACCATTTCCTGTTGAGTCTGCATACTCTCACTGCGAATTTTTTTATAAGCCTCGTCCTCACTAAGGTTTTCTGACTGCATTAGCAAACCTTTTGCTCGTTCGATTATCTTTCGCTTTTCTATTTCTGTTTGTGTATGCAGCAATTCCCCATTTAGACGATTAAACTTATCAATCTGATGAAACGCCACTTCTAATGATGGAAGAACATTTCTTTCGGAAAAAGGTTTCATAACATAGCCTAAAATATTGTCCTGCTTCATGTACAGTAACAATTCTTTTTCACTATAAGCTGATATAAATAGCACCGGTATACCGAGTTGCTGTTCAATAATTTTGCTTGCCTTTAAACCATCTAGCTTTGGCATTTTAATGTCCATTAAGATTAACTGTGGCTTATGTGTAAATGCCAACTCAATTGCTGATTCTCCATTATTCGCTTGTGCTACCACTTCGTAGCCGTTATCCTCTAGCATAAACTTCAAATCAATTGCAATAAGCGACTCATCTTCGACAATCATAACTTTCCTAGTCATTTAGGATAAATACCTCCTCACTTACAGGGAACTGAATATGAGTATGTGTACCTTGTTCGCTAGGGATAATTGAAAATGTGCCAGCTAAATCATATTCAACAAGCCTTGTAATAATCTCCATTCCAAATGATGCTTTCACCTCTTGCATTCCAACGCCGTTGTCAGAAATATAAAGTGAAATAGAGAAAGCATCCTGTTGAAATTGAATATCGATTGTACCCTCCTCACGACCAATAAAAGCATATTTCAGTGCATTTTGCAGTAGCTCACAAATGATTAACGCGAGCGAAACAGCTTTTTTAGAATGACAAAATAACTGTACATTGTCGTCATGAAAGGTTAACTGAATAGATGGTGTGTCGGATGTCCCAACCATTTTATGTCCAATTTTTTTAGACAACGCGATAACGTCTACTTTCTCTTCAGCGTTATCCTCATTTTCTAAAATAAGTTCATAAACAGATGAAATACTATATATTCGGTTTAATGCCTCTTGAAATGCACTTGCACTAGAGGCTGACAAGTCATTTCTCATTTGCAAACGCAATAGACTTGTAACGGTCTGTAAATTATTTTTCACGCGGTGGTGAATTTCTCGTATAGCAAATGTTTTCATCATTAGTTCATTTTCTTTCAGCTTTAGCTCTGTAAGATCGTGAATAATGAGGAGTGTCACTTTATCGTTTTGATCACGAATAGGAATTTTCTTTACAATAAAGGATTTACGATCAATCGTAATTTCTAAGAAAAAGACATCATCGCCTTTATCATAGACCTCCTGTAAAAAAGGTAAAATCTTATTCAATGCAACGTTGTCAAAACGTTCTAGCCCTGATAGTTCCGATATAAATCGGTGACCCGCAGGATTGCTATAGATCACTTTGTTTTCATGATTTGTGAGAATAATGGATTCTACGAGCAAATCAGAAACCACTGGAATCGGTTGAGAATTTGGCTCTACAATATGCTCAATTAATGCAAAAGGCATATGTCGAAAATCATCTATAGGTGTTGTTTGCACTTCCACCTTTTTTTCCTGGATTAACACTGCAATAACCTGTTGTTGGTCATTAAAGAGAGGGACAACGTTTTGTTCAACCGTTATACCTTCCTGTGTGATTGCTCGAGTAATTGATGATTTTTCTTTATTTTTAAACGCAGCAAATACTGCAGGTTCGAAGCTTTCAAATACAAATTTGCCAATTACAGATTTTTCGTATAAGCCATTTTTTGTTTTTGGGAAAGCCTCTGCCACAACAATTGCATGTGGTAAGTTTTCCAGCATACAATCTATGAACATATAACAATCTGTCAACTCAGCATAATACGATAATGAAGCTTCTATTTCTATTAACTTTTCTACATCTGTTGCAGATAAGCTCGTATATTTTTGGCACACCGATTGAATGTTCGACGGGCTCAAACCCCCTATCACGGAATAACCAAATGTTGATTTTGATTATTCTTAAAATTCTTGTCATCATTATAAACCTTTTGCAAAATTATTTTCAATATAAAAAATAATTTATTTTAATAATTTTCGTTGCATTACAAAGAACTATATAGCGTAAAAGAGAAATATTCAACACTTTTTTCAACCTCAACATTATCTCGCGATAGAAATATTATTTTAATATACAAAAAAGCGAGCTTGCATCAGATGCAAACTCGCTTTTTTCTACTTAATTTCTGGTGTAACGGCTAATATATTTTCAAATGTTTCACGTTGCTTTGCTTCTTCTTCATTTAACAAAATATGAATATCTCCATGGTCGTTTGAAGTACGAATTAAACGCCCCATTCCTTGCTGTAAACGAAGTTGCATAAACGGTAATTCCACTTCTTCATATGGATTTTCAGCAAATGTACGTTTCGCATCAAATAATGGATCATGTGGAGGGAAAGGCAAATCATAAATAATAACGCGTGTTAATGCCTCCTCTGGCAAATCTAGACCTTCCCATAAATGATAGGAACATAATGTTTTGATGGTGCCTTCTTGGAAATCACGCACAATTCCTGATAGTTCGCGGTCCCCCTCAAACGCTACATACATCCGTTCCATAAGAGGTAACTCTGCTTTGAAATCTAACATTGCTTGTTTTGATTTAAATAAAACTAATGTTTTTTCACCGTCACGTAATAGCTGTTGAACACGCGCCGTTTTCCCTTTTTGTGATAGCTCATGTAAATAAATTCGCATAACTTTTTCATAATCGAATGGTGATGGAACAGAAAATGATTGATAATCACGGATTCCTAAGCTATAAGCAATATAGGAAAAATCTTTGTTGACTGATAAAGTTGCTGAAGAGAATATTATTGGAAGTTTTTTAGAGAATAATTTTTCTGCTAAAACTTCTGTGATGAGGCGGGGCATAATTACGAGCGTTTCCTCTCCATCAGTTTCCTCTAACCAATCGACTGCATCTCCCTGCGCTATGAAAATACGTAAGGATGCCTCGTATTGTTCTAAATACTCCTCTGCCATATTTAATTCATATTCTGGAATCATATACATTTCAGATTCAAAGACAAGTTCCTCGAGTAATGTTTCAACATCAGCAATAAGTTGTTTACCGTATTTCAATAAATTTGGCGATTTATTAATACGTTTACGCTCTTCTTCAGAAGCTACTAGATCATCTCGTAGCTGGTCAAAAAATAACTCATGGTCATCTTGTAATTTTTCCATAGCATATAATGTACGTTCTCGCACACCATCTACCATTAAACGCTCTAACAATGTAACAATTGTTGTCGCCTGTACTTTATACGTCATTGCTTTTTGTGCGGCATATTCTAATAAATGGCCTTCATCTAGCACAATCATTGACACTTCAGGCAATAAAGCTAATTGCCCTTCACGTTCACGAGAATCCTTTGTAGCTAAATGTTCCATTAAAAAATCTTGTGAACAAATAATGAGATCCGCCGATTTACGATAATGTGCACGATGTAATGTTTGACCACATCGATTACGCAGGTCACATACTGAACACTGCATAATCGAGTTGTAGTTTACTTTTTGCCAATCTTCATCACTGACAGTTGGATAATCACTACGCTCACCATAAGGTTGTATAGCAATCATCGAGCCCTGTGCATATACTCCATCAGGTATAGAAAACGCAATATCGTCGATCCATTCATCGGACACCACTTTTTCAGCTTCCTCAAAACGCTTTAAACATAAATATTGATCTCGTGACTTTGCTAAGCGAACATCAATTTCAAGACCTAACGTTTTTTGTAGCTTATAAATATCGCCGCCCTCTTTTACTAGCTGATCGATTAAAGTTTCATCAGCACATGCGATCAGAGCTGGTTTTCCAGTATAACGTGCATAGGATACAGCTGGTAGTAAATAGGCAATTGTTTTTCCAGTCCCTACACCTGCCTCAGCAAAAAGCACGTTTTTCTCTTTTAGAGCCTGCTCAATTTGATATGCCATAAAAATTTGTTCATCACGACATTCAAAGCCCTTTTCTGGTAATTCATCGTAAAGGACGTCCCCCATCCAGTCACCTAATGACTCAAAAAATGAGCGGTCCTTCGTTAATACAAATGGTAAAGATTTACGCAATTGACGTTCCCCCTCTAACTATCTGTTCCTATTATACGCGACGAAACGGAAGATAAGAAAAAATCTTATCTTCCGTTACCGTTTGTTAATCTCTTTTAGACTTTTGTCCCCAGAACTGGTAATAATTTGTTTCAATAAAGCCATTGAATAATTTACGCTTCTTCGTCGATTGACGACCGTACAATTCCTCAAAGTTTTTCATTGAAGATAACATGTATACAGACCAAGTCGGATAGTTTTTCATGACTTTTCCTAAATCACGAATTACCTGTTCCACGACTTCGATGTCACCAATACGCTCTCCGTATGGTGGATTACCAATCAAAACACCATCTGTTAGCTGTGTTGTAAAATCACGTGCTTGCATTTGCTTGAACGTAATCATATCACCAAAGCCCGCTTCTAGTGCATTTTCTTGTGCAATACTCACCATACGATGATCTATATCAGACCCGATAATTTCTAATGGTTGATCGTAGTTCGCTAAGCTATCCGCTTCATCTCGCGCTGCATCCCAAATTTTTGCCTTCATCCATGGCCAATTCTCTGAAATAAACTCACGATTATAGCCCGGTGCAATATTTTGGCCAAACATTGCTGCTTCTAATGCAATTGTACCTGAACCGCAGAATGGATCAACGAATGGTCGATTCGGATTCCACTTTGAAATTTGTACGAGTGCTGCTGCTAATGTTTCTTTTAATGGTGCTTCACCCTGTGCTTGACGATAACCACGCTTATGCAAGCCAGCACCCGAAGTATCAATAGTAAGTGTAGCCACATCTTTTAAAATTGAAACTTCTATTTTATACGTTGCACCTGATTCATCTAAAAATCCTAAACGCTTATAATGTTGTTTCATGCGCTCTACAATTGCTTTTTTAGTAATTGCCTGACAATCGGGTACACTAAATAATTTGGATTTAACAGATTTCCCCGATACTGGGAAAGCTGCATCAACTGGTAAGTATTTTTCCCAAGGTAGCGCTTTTACACTTTCAAATAACTGTTCAAAAGATTTAGCAGGGAACTGTCCCACAACGATTTTTACTCGGTCAGCTACACGTAGCCATAAGTTTGTCCGTGCAATGGCCGTTTCGTCACCTTCAAAATACACTTTGCCGTTATCGACTGTTGTTTCATAGCCTAATGCCTGTACCTCTTGTGCTACAATCGACTCTAGTCCCATTGCTGCAGTTGCTACTAATTTATAGTTTGCCATACACTAATTCCTTCCTTGATGTTCAATTTCCCAATACTCCATAAACTCCATAAGTTCGTGAAGTGGCAACGGTTTGCTGTAATAATAACCTTGAATTATATCACAGTTCATTTTACGTAGTATATCCACTTGTTGTGCTTGTTCTACACCTTCAGCAACAACTTTCATTTTTAGACGATGCGACATTTGAATAATTGCATCCACTACTGCCTGTTTTTCATCGAGTGAGCCAATATGCTGAATGAAGCTTCGGTCGATTTTTAAATAATCAAGGGGGAAGCGAACCAAATAACTAAGAGATGAATAACCTGTCCCAAAATCATCAATAGAAATTTTAAAGCCCATTTTCTTCAGCTGCACAAGCTTGCTAACCGTTTCATTGGCACTGTTCATCACAGTACGTTCTGTAACTTCGATTTCAAAATTGTTAGCAGGCGTGTTATAACGCTCTAATATTGACTGAACAGAGTCTAAAAAGTTTTGTTGCTTAAAGTGAATACTTGAAATATTAATAGCAACTGGCGTTTTGTAGCCACATTGACGCATCTCTATAACTGCCTCACAAGCTTTTTCTATGATCACTTCACTTAAAGGAATGATTAATCCTGTTTCCTCAGCATACGGAATAAATTCTGCTGGAGAGACGAATCCTAGTCTTTCACTATTCCAACGAACAAGTGCCTCTAGCCCTTGAATTTCTTCATTTTCCATAGATACTTTAGGTTGGAAATGCAGATGAAATTCCCGGTTTTCGATTGCTCTTCGTAGTTCTGAATCTAATAATAAAACACGCTGTGAGTCAGTCTTCAATTCATCAAAATAAAAAGCATAGTCGTTAAGGCCATTCTTTTTTGAATAAGTCATTGCCTTGTCAGCGCAATGAATCAATTGCTCCGTTGCTTCACCATCTAATGGATACATACTGATACCAATACTCGTAGAAATAAAAATATCTTGACCATTAATATCCAAAGGCTGTTCAATAATTCCAATAATTTGTTCAGCAAAATTTGCGGCTTCTTTGGCATTCTTCACGTTTGTTAACGTAATAATAAATTCGTCACCGCCATATCTAGCAATGATATCTTTATTTTTCAACAATGTTTTTAAGCGCTTTGCCACTTCTACTAGAATGGTATCTCCGACCGCATGACCTAACGTATCATTAATTTGCTTAAATCGATCTAAATCTAAAAAATAGACTGCATGCTGTACTGAATGAGAAATAGTAGAAGTTGATTCTAGTAGATTATCCATTCTTTCAATATATGCAAATCGATTTGATACATCCGTTAATGAGTCAGTTAATAAACGCTTTTCTAGTTCATTTTCTACTATTTTTCTCTCAGACAAATCTGTGAAAATACCACAGTAATTTGTAATTTCTCCCTCATCGTTGGTTATACCAACAATTGTTAACCATTCTGGATATACGTCTCCGGTTTTACGACGATTCCATATTTCCCCCTGCCAATTGCCTTCTTGTCGTATCTTTTGCCACATATCTAAATAAAATTGCAATTCATGAACACCTGACTGTAGAACGGCTGGCGTTTTTCCAATCACTTCATTACGCTTATAGCCGGTAACAAATTCAAATGCAGGATTGACCATTTCTATTCTTTTCTCTTTATCCGTAATCATGATGCCTTCAGATACATTTTCGAAGATTTTTGTTATTAATGCAGTAGGATATTTGGAAATCGAATTTAGCTTCTCCAGACTATCGTTCACTCCGTTCATGTTTCCGCTCCATCCTATCTCTCTTTACTACCCTCATTTTTCAGAAAAGCGCTTTTGCGTCAGTCTACTCGTATGTAGACAATATGTACATCGATGCGATAATAGTTTATTAGATGTTTATGTTTCGAATCGTAGTGACAGGGGCATGACCAACAGTGTACAGCCTTATTCTCAAACGTATATCGCTCATGTCTAGACATGATTAACAAGTAACTTTTTTCTTACTGTATTCAAAAGAAAAGCTCTCCACCAAATTGGAGAGCGCTTGTCATTTCATAATAAGCATCAAAAAAATTCCATAAGCCATGTTTTGTTCCCGAGTACTCAAACAGCTATCGCCTCGTACGACCGGGTAGTAATCATCTATCTACAGAGCCAGCTCTGTCCCTCTATCCGTTCAATTCCTTCAAGAGAGTGCCCCTACCATAATTTGGGTTTCTCACTCGTGGGGTTTACCTCGTTCCACCTTGCATGTTTCCAAGCAAGCTACGTCACTGTGGCACTTTCAGGAAGTTTCAACCATATCATTAAGACTTAGGTTTTCCTTCCGCCGTCAGCCTTTACAGCTGCCTTACCTTATTTTTTCAGTAAGCACGAACACTACGGTCATCTCAGAACCGTGCGAGCATGGACTTTCCTCTACGACGTCTAGCGCCGCAGCGATTACCAGAATTTCATGATGATAAAAAGATTATACTAGAGTTTTATGATAAATACAATATATTTGACAAAAAATTATTCGTACAACTTACTACCAAATACGTGTTTCTCTAAATTCGAAAGACGTTTTAAAATATCAAAGTTTGTCGTACCAGTAGCAGATGCAACAGGTTGTCTCTTAGGAGTATTATCAATTTCTTCTTTTAGCTGTTTATTTTCTTCACGAAGTTGGGCCACCACTTTTTCAAACGTTTCATAGTCTTGTATTATCTCATCAAGAAATGAATCGACTTCTTCTACATTGTAGCCTTTAAAATTCTTCTTAAATTCCTTTTCAAGGATCTTTTTTGACGTTAATTTAATATCCATTCACATCGCCCTTCCTCACACTACATGCGTTACATTATAGCATACTTCATCACATTATATCGTCTGAAAACATTAAATGTAAGGCTAAACTTGTCGTTTCTTGCGCTTACCCGGGAAATTATTTCTTATTTCCTAACCTGAGTAACCTCTTTTCCCAAGAAATTTCCCATTTCTCCTTTTGTTCTACTCTCCATTGCTCATTCTTTTTAATTAATTTTATGCCCTCTTGCGTATAATAAATGGCCTGGTTATAATCTTTCATTTGATGTTCATATATCATAGCGAGCTGTTCTAATACATGCAACTTTTTTCGTGAATCAACGAAATGAAGAGCAGCCACAAATGCATCGATTGCTTCACTAAACTTTTTATTTTTTTTCTGCTGGATTGCTAAATAAAATTGTGCATTTCCTGCTTCTAGTGCATCAAATTGGGTCGTTACCTTTTCCAAAACTTTTACGCTCTGTGAACCCTCTTTTAAATCAGCATACCATTTCCCGATATTTGTAAACGTTTTTGCCGATTCTTCGCTTGCCTCCTCAAATAGCAAATTTGTAGAATGGACATAAAGCGTAATCAGTGAAAGTAAATCCCATTCATTGTGAAGAAGGACTTTCATAAGTGCATCTGGAACACCGCTTTTAATTGCATCTAAATAAATGATTGGTGCTAGATATCCAGGTATATCTCCAATGCGGGAAAAGCCAAGCTTCTCTTCTTCCACAGATGTTAATTTCATTCGTTCCATATCATTTTTCCATAAACGCTTTGAACTATGCAACAAATCAATTTGCCGCTGTGTACGCAATTTAGGTAATTCTTTTTGATGGAGTGTCCAACGTGTTTCAAGTTGCGGCCAGTCAAAGCTTTTTCCATTGTAGGTAATCACCGTTGCTGTTTTTTGCCAAAGCTTCGATTCAAAAAGTAACGCGGCCTCATGAGCAGGATCGGCTAGAATAAATTGCGTTAAAATAAAGCTTTCATCTTCTTTTGACACTTCTAAAAAGCCCAGAAGAAAAATTTGTGTACCTACACCCTTTAACCCAGTAGTTTCCGTATCAAAAAATAATACCTTTTCATCCATTTTTAACGCATATGGATGTTCAAACTTTGCCTCTTGCCATTTTACTAATGCATCAAAATATGACTGCAACTTATAATGACCATGCTGAAAACCAAACGGATATCGCACTTGTCGTTTAAAAACAATACCGAAATCATTTTCTACAACTGTCAGGCCCGCTTTTGCCCACTGCTCTGTATAGCTTGGAGCAATAGGCTTTTGATAAGCAGGTTTATCCTCTTTTTTTATAGTTGTTGTCGTTTTTTTACCGAGCATTTTTTTCATTTGTAAAATTTTATTTTCGTAAGACATTTACTTCACTCATTTTCTGCATGTAAAATTGCTAAAATTTGTGTACGTTTTTCTTTGCTTGCTATAAACTATTTTGAGTTTTTACCACAAGTATAACTTATAGTAATCATAGTGCAACTTTTAGCTATTGCACAAAAAGTACGTGATTTTTAGAAGGGCTAGACGAATGCTCTTGTCGTTTTGATTTCGTCGCAGAGTACAGGTGAATTTAGTGGATAAAGTTAATCCTATAATAATTGAAATCTTTTTCGGATAAGAGTAGATTTTTCGCTGAAATCGAGCAACCGTAAATTGATTTATACACGAATGCAAGAAGAGGACTTAAAGGAATAGAATTAGACTTTTTCCTATCAAGCCCTCTTCGTACTCTTATTTAAAATTCGAAGTAAATCTACTACCTTTTTCTTTGCTTGTTGTAAGCTATCTTGAGATCCTATGCACGATGGGCATCCTGATTCGCAAGCACAATTTGCTACATGCTCCAATGTCTTAGTCAACAAATCTTCCCACAAATCATATACTTTTTCACTTAAGCCGATACCACCAGGATACTTGTCATAGACAAAGAATGTTGGCAATTCATTATGAGTTGCCTTTACCTGTGGGACAACTGCTACATCACTACTATCACATTGAATAAACAAAGGTATGAACGCATTCATCGCATATGCAGCTTCTGTCATGGCGTCTGTTAGCTCCTCCTCCGACCATTTTTCCAGCGCAGAGAATGATAGCCACGAAGAGCTTGTATGCATTTCGTCCGGTGGTAATGAATAGGGCCCGAACCGATATTATCGTGTGTACCGAAGCGTATTTTTTAAAGATCGTTGCCTGTGCGACTAACCCAACATCACCGAAGCCAATAATACCGCCTTTATAATCTCGGCTCCGATCTTCCTCTAGCACCTTCATCTCCCAGCTAGATTAGCGTCAGTATAGTAATCGACATCTACTTCTCGTACATACGCTTTATATTACGATAATTGTTTACAGCTTAAACGTGCTAGCATAGCTTCACGTACTTACAAATTGTAGTCTCTTAAAAGCAGTACTATGGAAATCAGCACGTATTTGGCTTCGAGAAATTGAAGAAAAAAAGGTCCCCTAAGGATTTTGAGCCGTCAGTTTCCCCTGTTAAAGATTATAGTAAATAAATGGATGTTTACTACTTTTATTTGAGTGTCTTTCATTTTCTTAAAAACGGAAGAAAATGAATAGACGGAAAATTCATTTAATTTTATACAACGCTAGTGAATCCTAGTATCAAAAATATCATTTTAGTAATATAATTATATATTATACTAGATATTTATTCTTATTTTCATCATAAACTATATATTAAATACATTATTTTGTATAATATGTATATATATTACAAGAAAGGGAGTGTAGTTTTGAAAAAATGGGTTATGAGTTTATTCACAGTATTTATAGCTACATTTGTATTATCTATTAACGAGGATTCTGTTAAAGCAGCGGAAATGGAAAATACTAACGAAAATAATATGGCAAAATATTATGATGCCGATAATCAGGAAATAACACCCTATACTGAAGAGGAATATTTAAAAAAAATAGAGGATTCCTCTAAACAGGAAGAGACATTAATTTCTTCAAGAAGTGCTCAATATCCTAATCATTATGATGATTTTGGCAAAGGTGAATTTAAAAATTTTGTATGGATTAACAATGGCAAACTATATAAAAATCCTGTTTATGTAACTGTAGAAAGAGTAAACAGAACAAAGGATCTTGCGGTTTATTTTTATGACAGCTCAGATAAATTCGTAGGGAAAGTAGTTTTCCCTACATCTGGAACTTTCTGGAAATCAGCACCAACAGATCACTTACCTCGTGGAAAATCTTATAAATTTAAATTGGTAAGTGAGAGTGGTGAATTAGCGAAAGTTAAACAAGGGGAAATCGGATACGACAATTAAAATAGAAACATATAAGGTTTCCTATTAAATGGGTTAGCTATAAGTTGTAATTGACTTATCAGCTAGCCCGTTTTATTTTTCCATTTCCATCACGCATCAGTTACGTCACATGTTACAGTCCATCCAGTACTGGCAAACAAGTAACTACAAATTACAAACTCCAGACTAAGAGTGAGTTCCACTATAAGTTGTGCGTTTAAACTGATATGCTAAATCGAAAAATGTTGAGAAAGCTATGATTGTTTTACGAACTGACTTATCATCCTTGTTGGAAAATTGGTGCTGATGTTATGAAAAATGACAATGTATTTACTCTTAAATCAGATTAATGCAGATTCGGGAAATTTAAAAATGTAGCCAATTGCAGAAGGTAGTATCGAACTGAGTGCAAAAAGACTTAAGTTACTTCGCTTAATTTTGAAAAAACACCCTAACTCTTCTCGACGTCAACTAAAAGCACTTACTAGGAACAACTGTAAGATGATTTATAAATTAATCAAAGAAGAGGGCATGGTGGGATAGTGCTAGACTTTTTCCTCTCATACCCTCTTTTATCTCTAATTTAAAATTCGAAGTAACTCTATTACTTTTTTCTTCGCTTGTTCCAAGCTATCCTGAGCCCCTATACATGATGGGCATCCTGATTCGCAAGCACAATTTGCTACATGCTCCAATGTCTTAGTCAACAAATCTTCCCACAAATCATATACTTTTTCACTTAAGCCGATACCACCAGGGTACTTATCATAAACAAAAAATGTCGGCTGCTCATTATGAGTTGCCTTTACCTGTGGGACAACTGCTACGTCGCTACTATCACATTGAATAAACAAAGGTATGAACGCATTCATCGCATATGCAGCTCCTGTCATGGCGTCTGTTAGCTCCGCCTCCGACCATTTTTCTAGCGCAGAGAATGATAGCCACGAAGAGCTTGTATGCATTTCGTCCGGTGGTAAATGAATAGGACCAGAACCGATATTATCGTGTGTACCGAAGCGTATTTTTTTAAAGATCGTTGCCTGTGCGACTAAACCAACATCACCGAAGCCAATAACTCCACCATGATAATCTCGGCTCCGATCTTCTTCTAGCACCTTCATCTCAACTGCAAGATTAGCGTCAGTATAGTAATCGACATCTACTTCCCGTACATACGCTTTCTTCTCTTCCCAATCAAGCTTTTCTACTTGAAATTGAATGCCCTGATGCAAATAAATCGCCTCTTCATGTAGTAATGTCATCGCACTATGACGATCCATTTCACCAATAACCTTTGTTTGCGCAGCGATAGTCATATCAATGATTACAACATTTTCTTGCGAAGCAGAGCGAAGACTAATGTCATGGGCCGGGAAACGGTCACTCATCCAATGCCACTTCTCACTCGTTTTAAAAACAACGCCTTCCTCCGCTAAATAGGCCAGTAACTCCTGAATCTCATATTCACCATACATATCATGTATGGAAAATGGTAGCTCAAACGCTGCACATTTCAAATGATCCATTAAAATCAACATATTTTCAGGATAAATTCGCGCTTCCTCTGGTGCACTACCAAGTAAAAAAAGTGGATGGTTCACTACGTACTGGTCAAGTGCTGCCGATTGTGCTACATAAATGATTAGCGCCTCGTCCTGACGACGGCCAGCACGACCAGCTTGCTGCCAAGCACTAGCGATATTTCCCGGGTATCCCGTCATGATACATGCTTGTAATTGGCCAATATCGACACCTAATTCCAGTGCATTTGTACTAACCACCGTTTGAATAGTACCATCACGAAGCCCTCGTTCAATAACACGTCGCTCAGAGGGTAAATAACCACCACGATAACCTCTCACCGATTCATCTAAAAGCTTATTGCGTGTAAGTTCCTTTAAGTACGTTACAATCATTTCTACTCGTACACGACTTTTAGCAAAAATAATGGTTTGAATACCTGCTGTATATAATCTTTTCGCGAGATCGCTTACCTCTAAAACAGCACTTCGACGCACGCCAAATGTTTTATGGACGATTGGTGGATTATAAAAAAGAAATGTCTTTTTCCCAACTGGCGCGCCAGAATCGCTAATTAAGGCATGGCTTTCATTCGTTAAAGCTTCCGCTAACTCTTTTGGATTTTTGATGGTTGCTGATGTACAAATGAAAATCGGCTTACTGCCATAAAACTCACAAATACGTTTTAATCTTCGAATAACGTGCGCAACATGCGAGCCAAACACACCTTTATATGTATGCAACTCATCAATGACGATATACTGCAAATTTTCAAATAGTGAAACCCATTTCGTATGATGTGGCAAAATCCCTGAATGAAGCATATCAGGATTTGTCATTACAATATGCCCTGCCTTACGAACCTTTTGGCGAATGCCAGGCGCGGTATCCCCATCATACGTATAACTTAAAATTTCCTCACCGCTTTGTTCGATTAGTTCATTTAAATCATTTTTCTGATCCTGCGCCAAAGCTTTCGTTGGAAATAAATAAATCGCGCGTGAATTTTTATCTTCTACTATTTTTTGTAGTACCGGTAAATGGTAGCAATATGATTTTCCAGACGCTGTTGGTGTAACGGCAGTAAAGGAAACACCCTCCATCGCGTATTCAAACGCCTGACGTTGATGGGTATACAGTTGTTCTATCCCTCTTGCGCGAAGAGCCTTTACAAGTGAAGGATGTAAATTCTCTGGTAAAGGTACATATTTAGCTTCACGCCCTTCAAGCGTTTGCCAGTGTAAAATGCGTTCCTTTAACTCCTCATCATATCTCCACTCGTTTAACAGTTCACTAATGGTCCTTTTTTTCGATAACATCTGTTTCTATCTCCTTCACTAACCTTTCAAAAATTTTTAATGTATAAGAGGTTGAATGAATCGCATCTAAAAAACGCTTTTTACTCGTTTCTTTATAAAAGGATTGCACAACAAACTGCTCCATCGATTCCACCGCTGAAGCAATTTGTTGTGTATGCATATATTTTGGCTGATTTTTTTGAATCCACTTATTCGCCTCTTGCTGCCATTCCTTTAAAAGCTGGTGAATGACATCAGCGTGTGGCTTAACCTCCACAAAAAAGTCAGGAGAACGATTCTCCTCACGCATTTGCCAAAAGCGTGAAACACATTTTTCACATTCATCTACTAATTGGGAAGTTTGCTGCAGTAACAACAATTTCGCACCTCATCTCATTAATGAAGGCTCATCACCATAAAGTAGGGTTGAATCCGTTTCAACTATGCACTTTCCTGAGGGCGTCCGATAAGTCGCTTGGAACAACCAAGGTTCTTCTGTGCGAAAGCCTTAACGCATTACATGTCACATGTTTCAACACAACTTTTGGTGATGAACCTTAGAATTTTATCGTATTTAGGTTGAATCCATCCTTAAAATGAAGATTCACCTGCATTTACATGAACGCAAGCGAACCTATGTTTCTAAAATTCGTTCTACCTTAGTCTACAAAATATTTATATTATATGAGTTATATTACTCCCAATGATGAATAAAAGCTTTATTTATGGCTCATCACCATAAACTTGGGATTGATTTCCGTTTCGACTGTGGGAAAGAGCAACGACAGCTCACAATGTTGGTCTCAAAAGAGCTATCACAGGACATAATGTTTTTAGTCTTTGTCCCACTACTAGCTCGTTCTCGGGTCTCACCAGTGACTAAAGCGTTGCCTTTAGTCTTCACACCAATCAGCCCATATAAATGGCATATCTTTCAAGAAAATGACATCCCTAGCTTTTGGTGATGAGTACTATTTAAGGTACATCACTCATAGTGGTAGATAATGTATGAAAAATACTCATATTGGGTTATTTATATTGCATATGAGATAAGTGTACCAAAGTCTATCATTTTTCACTACTAATAGGCGAACAAGCATTCTTTACTTGCCAGTTCTTTTCTGCTAAGCTTACTTTCTGGCTAACAGATTTAAGCTGCATAAAAAAATTCATGCTCTGTGCGTTGTTTTCCAAAGACACTCTCGTTAACAGTAATTGATTGACCAGATCCAACTGCGCAACTAATTGTTTTAACTTGTTCAAAATAACGCCTCCTTTGCTTTAATTTATGTATTCCTCGCATGTATAAAATTACCTTCATGCGTGACAAAATAAGCGTAAGTTAGCTGAAAGAAGAAGTATTTCGATAAAATTTAATTGAACTAGTCTATTTTCGTAGTCTTCAAAATCGTCTATTAAGTAGAGAAACTAACGTAGAAACCAGTTTTTTCTATAAATTCGTTTGGAAATTTCATCAGTTATTTTGACGATTCTCGAGTTATATTACATGATATTTTTCGACTTTAAGAGGCGAAAATTGCCCAAAGATCGGTTATTTAATGGTAATTTAAATCACCGTTAATCTAGCATCAATCATACTATTATTGGAAGTGGAGAACTGCTACTTAATCATGGTAAACTATTGTATAATAGCAGTATTATAGAGGGTGAACTAAGTGACAATTCGTTATCCGAATGGGAAATTATATTCCCCTAATCCAACTGTTGAAAAAACAGCAAAAAAGGGAAAGGACAAGGATTTTTCTTTTAGTAATCGAGGGAAAACACTAGAAGATGAAATTAATGAAGCAAATGATTATTATGTAAAAAGGCGATTTGCTATCATTCATAAGAAACCTGTTCCCGTGCAAATCGTCAAAGTAGAGTACCCATCACGAAGTGCTGCAGTTATTCGTGAGGCTTATTTCCGAACACCATCGACAACAGATTACAATGGGGTTTGGAATGGGCATTATATTGATTTTGATGCAAAGGAAACTGCTTCAAAGACTAGCTTTCCCCTAAAGAATATTCACGTACATCAAATGACACATATGCAGCAAGTGACGGAACAAAATGGTGTGGCTTTTATTATCGTTCGTTTCTCAGCTTTTGAACGATATTTTATCGTGCCATACGATGTTTTACAAAAGGCCTGGCTAGCGATGGAAAACGGTGAACGTAAATCGATTTCCTTTTCAACTATAGAAAAGGAAGCTTTTGAAATTCCTACAAGCTATTATCCACGGATCGATTATTTACCGATTGTCCAAAAGCTAATTGAAGCAAAAAGCCATGGTTCTGAAAGTGAGGAGATAGTAGAATGACTGAACGTCGTCCGACACGCGGTGAGCATCAAAAGGCTCTCGCTCAAAAAAATAAAAAAAGCGCTCCGAAACCAGCGAAGAAAAAATGGTTCAAGCGCATTACGTTAACAATAGTAGCTGTTATAGCTGCATGTTTTATTGGAGGTGCAGGGTTATTCGCCTATTATGCAAGTAGCGCACCTGAACTAGATGAAAACTTACTGAAGGATCCAGTTTCCTCAGAGTTCTATGATAAAAACGGTGATTTATTTGCAACGATAGGTGCAAAAAACCGTAAATATGTAAAATATGAAGATATACCAAAGGATATGATTAACGCTATCCTTGCAACGGAAGATGCACGCTTTTTCGAGCACGGTGGTATGGATTTTTATCGCCTTGGTGGCGCAATACTCGCTAACTTCCGTGATGGCTTCGGGGCACAAGGGGCCTCTACATTAACACAGCAAGTTGTTAAAAACTCATTTTTACAAAATGAGAAAAAATTAAAACGTAAAGCACAGGAAGCTTGGCTTGCCTACCAATTAGAACGTAAATATTCAAAAGAAGAAATTTTTGAAATGTACTTTAACAAAATGCTGATGTCAGGTCGTGTTTATGGCTTCGGTACAGCAGCCCAATATTTCTATGGGAAAGAACTAAAAGATTTAACTTTAGATGAAGAAGCATTACTTGCAGGTTTAGTACAACGTCCAAATGCATACAATCCAATAAAATACCCAGAGCTTGCCGAGAAACGTCGGAACACTGTTTTAGGTTTAATGTATCAGCATGGTAAAATTTCAAAAGAGGAAATGGAAGAAGCAAAAAAAGTAGATGTTAAAATCGGCCTCGCTGATGATGAAACTCGTCAAAAATTTGCTGGCACTAAATACGATGCCTTCCTTGATGTTGTTATTAATGAGCTAGAGGAAAACGGTGATGGAAGTGCAATGGCGGAAGGAATTAAAGTTTACACAACTCTTGATCCGAAAGCCCAACAAATTGTGGAAAACATTATGAATGATGACAGTAACTTCCCAACTAAAGAGATTCAATCTGGTGTAACTGTCGTTGATACGAAAAGTGGTCAAATTCAAGCAATCGGTGGCGGACGCAATTACGGGGTTAACCGTGGTTTCAACTATGCATATGATTTAAAACATCAACCAGGCTCAACTATGAAGCCATTACTAGATTATGGACCAGCAATCGAAAATTTAAAATGGTCAACAGGTCAAACACTTGTGGATGAACCTATGAAATACTCAAGTTCGGATCAAACTATTACAAACTGGGATAATAAGTATATGGGAGCAATAACAGCACGTAAAGCTTTATATGCTTCACGTAACGTTCCAGCTGTTAAAGTATTAAAAGAAGTAGGTATTGATAAAGCTCAAGAATTTGTTGGTCGTTTAGGCATTAATGCTGAAAAAGTTTATGAATCTGATGCGATCGGTGGTGGGGATATTACAATGTCTCCTACACAAATGGCAGCTTCCTATGCAGCATTTGGGAATAACGGTGTTTACACTGATCCTTATGCGATTACAAAAATCGTTTACCGTGATGGTAAAACAACAAAAGACTACACACCAGAACCAACTGTAGCAATGAGCGATTATACAGCTTACATGGTGACAGATATGTTACGTGACGTTGTCGGTAATAAACCTGATGCGTCAGGTACTGCAGCCAATGTACCTGGATTAGATATCGCAGGTAAAACAGGTACAACAAACTATTCACGCGCTGATTTTAACAAGCATAATTTACCGGATACAAGTGTACCTGATTCATGGTTTGCTGGTTACACATCAAACTATTCAATCGCTATTTGGAGTGGTTATGAAAAACACTTTGATCCTATTACAACTTGGGATGAACGTCGTTTACCACAACATTTATTTAAACAAATTATGAAAGAGATTTCGGCGAACGTTGAAACACCACGTTTCAAAAAACCAAACTCAGTTGTGGAAGCTACAATTGAAGCAGGCACAAAACCACTTAAATTAGCAAGTAACTTTACTCCAAGTGAGAAACGTCGAACAGAGCTATTTGTACGTGGAACAGAGCCTAAGGAAGTTTCAAATGAATACGCAATGCCGGAACTTTCTTCACCTTACAATGTAAGTGCAAGCCTTGATATAGAAGGTCAATCAATCAATATTTCTTGGGAGCATGATGCAATGCTTAATCCGGAAACAAATGAACCGCTACCAACTACTTTCGAGGTATCTGCTAAACGAGAAGGCGGAAAGACTATTTCTCTTGGTAAAACGGAAAGCAAAGACTTAACAATTAGCAGCAAAGAACTGGAAGATGGCAATTACACGATTTCTGTCGTAGCAGTTGTTGATGATACACGCAGTAAACCAGGTACAGCTACCTTCCAAGTAACAGGTACGACTGATGAAGAGGATAAAGATAAAGAGCCAGATACTCCGGATAAACCTGATGTTGAGGAGCCAACAGCACCTGATCAAAATGGCAACAACGGGGACAACGGTAACCACAATGGTAACGGAAATGGTAACAATGGCAATAACAGCAACAATGGTAATGGCAATGCTAATACTGGTGGGAATGGTAACAGCGGCAATACAGGAAATAACGGTAACCCCCCAGGTAACAACAGCAACAATAATGGTAGCAAGCCACCAACAACGCCAACTGAACCAACCGCACCGGATGATGGTACTGGTAGTACTGAATAAAATAAAGCAGAGTAGCATAACGCTACTCTGCTTTTTTGCTGTTGGAAAACTATATGTCTATAAGTCAAAGTGTCAAAAAAGTATGTCTCTTCGTCAAGAGAGGAGTTGATTGCCGTTCCGGCTGGTCGCTTCCCCACCAATCAACCACATCACATAAAACGTTTCTTTGGCAGGGCAATCTAATTTAAAGTGATAAATTGAAACTTCAAAAGATGCTTTTTTTGCGCGAAAGCGTAGCAACAAACTGTGGAAGTGGCTCAACACTTTGACCACAGAAAAGCGCGAGAAATCAACATTTTAAAATTGATTTCTCACGCTTTTAAGGTTTTGACCAGTTATGTACCAGCCTCATTTTATATCTTTCAGGTCTATCTGTCTGTATTATTTTTTGGCAGCCTGCAAGCGTAGCCGTGCTGCTCGTTTTTTTGTTTCCTTAAATAATTCATCGAGCTGACGATAACAGGCATATTGGCCAGGCTTTGCTTTTATAAAGGTTAAGCGTTCGACACCATTAATAGGCAACACTTCATCCCCTGCATCTTGCACTGAGCGCTCAAACAATAAAATGGCCATTTCCATCAATCCTTTTGCTTCACCAGTCCTTGCATCATGAGCTGCATGAATTTTGCCTTCTAGTTCTGCCCATTCTGCAAACCAAGCATCTACTTTTTCCTTTTCGAGTGCCTCTACATTCACGCTTCCTTCACCAACCCTTTCTTTAAACGTTTTTGCCCCTCTCTACAATCATCAAGTAAAGGGCAAGTGTGACAGTTAGGGTTTTGAGCTTTACAATGATAACGACCGAAGAAAATTAGCTGGTGATGTGTTTTCGACCACTTGTCCATCGGTGTTTTTTTCATAATTGTTTCTTCGACTTCGAGCACTGAATCCTTCCAGCGACAAAGCCCCAATCTCTTAGAGACGCGCTCTACATGTGTATCCACTGCAAGTGCAGGAATTTCAAAAGCTACAGACAACACAACATTAGCAGTCTTACGACCAACACCAGGCAATGTGACTAGTGCTTCTCGACTTGCGGGTATTTCCCCCTCGTATTCCTCTAATAACCTTTGACATAATGCTTGAATATTCTTTGCCTTATTCCGATACAAACCAATGGAGCGAATGTCCTGTTGCAGCTCTTCTAAGGATACAGCTAAGTAATCTTCCGGCTTTTTATATTTTTGAAACAATGTTTTCGTTACTTTGTTTACAAGTACATCCGTACACTGTGCCGATAATAACGTGGCAATAGTTAGTTCAAACGGATTGTCATGTACTAACTCACAATGTGCATCAGGAAACATACGATCCATTTCCGCTAGACAATGCTCCCATTGTTTTTTTGTTAACATGTCGGAAGCCTCCTATTCTCTTTCTTCTAACCAATTATAAAATGGTACTTTATTTGTCGACTGCGTTTCTTGCTGCATTGTTCGGACTGGCGGTCGGTTAAATGTTTGTTTTTCCCGGAACTGCTCGCTTTGCTTCTGTGCTGCCTGTGGTGTCGTAATATTTTTCTTTTTCCACTCCAGTAATATACGATCTATATAACGAATACTAAGCTTGCCAGCAAATACAGACTCCTTAAGCGCCTCCTTAATAAGCGCCGGACTGTGCTTATCCTCATCTAACCAATATCCGATTTTTTCTAGCTCTAAAGGAGATAAAAGACGCCCCATTTCCTCTTCAAATAATCGGAATATTTCACCCTCTTCTTGTCGAAGTGATGCTGTTGATTTTTGATGTTCCTTCATTTCAATCATCTGCATAATACGCTCCCAAAGTGGGTATACCGAATATTTTTCATATAGTTTGCCATTTGCATCGACGTCGCTTGTTATTTCAAGGAAACCTTTTTGCATTAATCGCTGTAGTCGTGAAGTAATGTCATTGCCAGGCATTGTCAGACGATTCATCAGGTCATTAGGCGTAGGAAAATCATTTCCCTCCATATGGAACGCAAGTAAATGCATAACAATAAGTGCCTCATCATCCTCAATATTTAACTCCTTATAAAACTGAAAAAAAAGCTGAGGAATTTGAATCATTCTCTGCTCAGTCCATGTACGGAGTCGATTGTTATTTGTGCTCATATTATATTTGACTCCTTTTTCTATCGTAAGTAGAAAAGCCGCGTAGACACATCACTACGCGACTTTTTTTAATTTTAACTGCTTTGACGGGCAGCAAAACCTAAAACCAAACTAGGTATTGCTTATGGATATAAGCGATTTAGTAAACGTGGGAATGGAATCGTTTCACGAATGTGCTCCGTGCCAGAAATCCATGCCACCGTACGTTCCAATCCAAGACCGAAGCCTGAATGTGGTACAGAACCTTGTTTACGTAGCTCTAAATACCATGCATAAGCATCTAAAGATAATTGATGTTCTTCAAGACGTGATTTTAATAAATCATAGTCGTGAATACGCTCAGAACCACCAATTATTTCACCATAACCTTCTGGTGCAATTAAATCTGCACATAATACTACATCATCACGGTCAGGATGTGGTTGCATGTAGAATGGCTTAATGCCTACTGGGTAACAAGTGATGAATACAGGTTTATCAAATGAATTAGCAATTGCTGTTTCATGTGGTGCACCGAAATCATCGCCCCATTCAATATCGTCAAATCCTTGCTCATGTAATAATTTAATGGCATCGTCGTAAGAAATACGAGGGAATGGTGCTTTGATATTTTCAAGTGTTGAAGTATCACGACCAAGTCGCTCTAATTCTAATTTGCAGTTTGCCAGAACTGATTGCACAATATGCGCTACATACTGTTCTTGCACTTCTAGGTTTTCTTCAAATTCCACAAATGCCATTTCTGGTTCAATCATCCAAAACTCGATTAAGTGACGACGTGTTTTAGATTTTTCTGCACGGAATGTAGGACCGAATGAGAACACTTTACCTAATGCCATCGCAGCCGCTTCCATATAAAGTTGACCAGATTGAGAAAGATATGCATCCTCATCGAAATATTTTGTGTGGAATAGCTCAGAAGTACCTTCTGGAGCTGACCCAGTTAAAATCGGTGGGTCCATTTTTGTAAAGCCATTGTCGTTGAAAAACTCGTAAGTTGCACGAATAATTTCGTTACGAATTTTCATGATCGCATGTTGCTTACGAGAACGTAGCCATAAGTGACGGTTATCCATTAAAAACTCTGGACCATGTTCTTTTGGCGTAATAGGGAAATCAGTTGCAGCATGTAGTACTTCAATACCAGTTACAGCAATTTCACAGCCAAAGCTTGAACGCTCATCTGCTTTAACCTCTCCCGTAATGTACATTGAAGTTTCTTGGGACATTCCTTTTGCAATGGCGAAAATTTCTTCGCCTACTTCTTCTTTTACAACAACGCCCTGAACAAAGCCAGAACCATCACGTAATTGTAAGAAGGCAATTTTCCCACTTGATCGTTTGTTCGCTAACCAAGCTCCTAGCTTGACGGTTTCACCGATATGCTTTGGCATATCTTGAATCATAATTTTTTTCATAGAAATCCTCCAAAGTTCAATCAATTGTGCCTTGGCATAATTGCGTCTGGAATCGGCTTTGTGCTTGCACAAAGAACTCCTTTCCGATTCCATGACATCCGCCGGAGGCTTTAGGCCAACAAGATGTTGGTCACTCAGTCGTTGCCACAGGACGTGGCGTTCTTAGACTGAGTTCCACTATTTCAGCGGGCGTTTGGACCCCCTCTGAAAAATAGCTTACATTCGCATTCATCTCACCACCTATAGAGGTGGGCGACTTCTGCTGAAAGATGTTAAAAGGATTAGTCTTGCCATTTTGATTTTACAAATGTATCAATTCGACGGACTGCCTCTTCTAATAAGTCTAAAGATGTAGCATAAGATAATCGCATTGTAGTTGGTGCACCAAAGCCAGAACCTGGAATCACTGCTACGTTTGCTTCTGTTAAAATATCCGAAGCGAATGCATCTACTGAATCATAGCCAGTATGAGCCATAGCTTCTGCTACATCTGGTAATAAATAGAATGCACCCTGCGGTTTTAAAACGTTGAAGCCAGGAATTGCACTTAACTGTGGATAAATTTTTTCAAGACGAGTTTCGAATGCTTGACGCATTTCTTCTACAGTGTCTTGTGGTCCATTATACGCTTCCACTGCTGCATATTGTGCAGTTGTTGTTGCGTTCGATGTAGAGTGTGATGCAAGATCGGTCATTGATTTAATAATGTCCGCATCCCCTGCGGCATAACCGATACGCCAGCCTGTCATAGAGTGAGATTTTGCAACACCATTTACAACGATTGTACGTGCTTTCACTGCATCAGATAGCTGTGCAATTGAAAAATGCTCAATACCATTGTATACAAGCTTCTCATAAATTTCATCTGACACGATTAAAATATCTTTTTCTTCTGCAACAGCAGCAATTTCAGCAATCTCTTCACGAGAATAAATCATACCTGATGGGTTGCTAGGAGAGTTAATAATAACTGCTTTTGTTTTATCTGTCACAGCAGCTCTTAATTGATCCGCAGTAATTTTATAGCCTTGCTCACGTGTGCCTTCAACATAAACAGGTACACCGCCCGCTAATTTTACTTGCTCAGGATAAGATACCCAATAAGGAATTGGAATAATAACTTCATCGCCCTCGTTTAAAATCACTTGGAATAAAGTATAAAGAATATGTTTTGCTCCAACACCTACAATTACTTCATTCGGCTTGTATGTAAGATTGTTGTCGCGGTGAAGTTTATCGATAATAGCTTTCTTAAGTACTGGAAGACCGCCAGCAGGTGTATATTTTGTTAAACCTTTTTCCATCGAGTCAATGGCAGCATTTAAAATATTTTGTGGCGTGTTGAAGTCAGGCTCACCAGCGCCTAGACCAATAACGTCAATACCTTGCTCTTTTAATTCCTTTGCTTTCGCAGTAATTGCTAAAGTTGAAGAAGGTGTTAAAGTTTTTACACGGTTTGCTAATAAATTTTTCATACGAGATCTACTCCTCTTATAAATTCGTAATGCGCTTCCACCAGTCGCCGTCCTTAAACATAATATAGACATAGTTGAGCTTATCGTGATCGTTTAGGTATGTAATTTCCCAAACAGCACCTGGCTCCTCATAGCCTAATTTGATATTAAGGACTGTTTGTACATTGCCTTCTTTTTTCAAAACCGATAATGCCTGCTTTTCCGTAATACCATCTTTTAAAAGTACTTCCTTAATTGAATCAGCTTTTAGATTCGTCGGAACAAAGACAGCTTTTTTATCACCATATTCATCTGCCCCGAACACAGTGACATACGAATGTTTGCCATTATATGTGTAAGACTCCGAGACAATTGCGAGGGCTTTGGCATCGAGTGCCAACTGTTCAGCCTGCTCTTCAATTGAACGGAATGGAGCCTCGGCTTTCCAGAGTACTAAAATACTAATGACAAGTGACAATGAAACCATAAAGACAGAAATGAAAATCAACCAGTTTTTCATATATTCACCTTAAGTTTCACATCTAGCGTATTCTTTAACACGAATGCCTGATGCTTTTGCATATCTATAACTGCGTATACATTCATTTTGCTTTCCATTTTTGTCAACCTGCTTTCTTTCCTCATACCACAACATTATACAACAATTTTGTGCTGTCGTGTTTCTTATTTCATATATTGTACGTTGATAGAATAACGTTTTCAAATGATTCGGGTAGTAATTTTTTTCTTTTCCGTGCAGCCCTTAAGAAAGAAAACCCTTTCAATGGAAAAATTCCTATTCACAATTGCAAATAGGAAGCAAAATTTGTCGCTAAAATCCTATGATACTCCACAAAAAACATAGTAGGACGACCGTCATTTATAGCACTGTACAAGCATTGATTTGCCTGCTTATATAAAGATTTTTTTGTAATTGGCACACCTTTTGCTGTCACTTCGCTTTTGCCACAGAACGTAGCGTTCTTAGACTGAGTTCCTGAGGCACCGACTGAAAAGCAACATAAATTTGCAATTATCTCACCACCTATCGAGGTGGAGACTTCTGTCCTGTCGCTACGCTTTCGGCACATAAGATATTTGCTGAAATAAATTAAATGTTTTTTTATAAGTACAATTATCTCCATTATTGTCCTAGTTGCCTATTGTTTTTACCCATATGATGAGGTAATGAGCAATTTTAAGAATTGAAAAGGGACGTGATGTTTTGACTAAAGAAGTTAATCCTACAGATCCAGAGACAATACCAAAATTTGTGGATGAGCTGCCAAAACCGGTTACCGCTAAACCTAAATACTATAAAGGCCAACAGAGAAAAAATTATTATGAACTTAAAATGATGCAAGCAGAGCATTCTTTCCATAAAGATTTCCCCAAATCAATCATATGGGGCTATAACGGACTTTATCCCGGACCGACAATTGAGGCTACAAAAGACAAAAGCATTTATGTTAGATATAAAAATCAATTGCCCCTAAATCACTTTTTACCCGTTGATTTTTCACTTCATGCGGCAAACGATTCAACGGAAGTAAGAACTGTTACACATTTACATGGCGCAAATGTAGATTGGGAGAGTGACGGACATCCCGATGCATGGTATACAAGAGATTATGCACAAACAGGTCCAAAGTTCAATAAAGACATACATGAATATACTAATCATCAACCCGGCGCAACTCTGTGGTACCATGATCATGCAATGGCGCTAACTCGTTTAAATGTGTATGCTGGATTAGCCGGTTTTTATTTACTTCGAGATTCGCTTGAGGAGCGTTCTAACCTACCTTGTGGTGACTATGAGTATCCCATCTTAATACAAGATAAATCATTTAATGAAGACGGCTCACTTTTCTATCCTGATGAACCACCATTCCCAGTTCCCGTTCATCCATCAATTACACCTGGCTTTGTTGGTAATACTATCGTTGTAAACGGGAAGGTCTGGCCATATTTAAATGTCGAACCTCGTAAATATAGATTTCGTTTTCTCAATGGTTCCAATAGAAGAGGTTATGTCATTAGCCTTTCAAACGGTGATCCTATGATACAAATCGGAACAGACGGAGGCTTTTTAACTGCGCCTCAAGAAATTCAATCTGTCGAATTATTGCCGGCAGAACGAACAGATGTTATAGTCGATTTTTCATCATTTGAAGGTCAGGAAATAATGTTAGTCAATTCTGATGAAGATTTCATTGATGAACATACATGTGTAATCATGCAGTTTAACGTGTGTCTTCCTCTAAAATGTGAGGATACTAGTGAAATACCAGAAAGACTCGCAGTATCTACGGATTTACATTCACACGATGCACATATCGAGAGACATTTACCATTAACTGCTACGACAGACGATTTTGGTCGACCAATGTTATTATTAAATAATCGTATGTATCATGATCCTACTACCGAAAAGCCTGCACTTGATAGTATAGAGATTTGGAATTTTATAAATGCCACGCAGTTTGACCACCCTATCCATCTACATTTAATTCAATTTAAAATACTAGAACGACGCCCTTTCGATATGGAGCTATATCGAAATGAAGGTAGACTGGAATTTACAGGTCCCCCTGAAAAACCGCATAACTATGAGCAAGGTTGGAAGGATACTGTAAAAGCGGAAGCTGGGAAGGTTACGAAAATTATTATGCATTGGAAAGATCATGTCGGCCATTATATGTGGCATTGTCATTTCCTAGAACATGAAGATCATGACATGATGCGACCAATACTTGTCATGAAGGATTTTCACCCTGTGCAAGAGCCACATGCTGAAATCCAGCATGAAATAGAGCATGCACAAGAACGGCATCATGACGACTCTACTATTGTTACGGGCAATAATGAGCACACTGTACCATTCTTGAACACTTCTCCACACATCACGCCAGTTGAAGAAATTGTAGAATACTCTCAAGCCTCTTTGCAAACAACATATTTAGAAGACGAAATAGAATATACTCCGCAAACTATTCCTCTCTTAACTAGTACGCAAAACAATACTCACTCTACTGAAACAGCTTATTTAGAAGACAATGTGGAATATAATCAGCTATCTTCACCACTTTTGAACAATACTCAAAATATCACGTTTTCAAAAATAGAACTTCCGCAACATCAAATTATTCGTTCTGATATTGAAAGCATTCCCCAACCAATCTTCCCGTCTGACGAGTTTCAATCTCGACAAAGAATACCTGCGAGGCGTCGGAGAAGATGGTACTAATGTTACCAATATAAAAGGCTTGGAAAAAACTGAGCAAACTCTTAAAATGCGCGAGATATCAATTTTAGAAACATGATTTCTCGCGCTTTTCTGATGTGAGGAAAATCTTTTTTGAAAATATACTTACGTCCCTCCTCTCTATGATTTTAATTGTTAATTAGACTATAAAGAATAGGTACGATAAACAATGTTCTGACTATCCGCATAAACTCGATAGCCATTTGAACTTCTTTCCTCCGGTAACAGTAAATTTTTTGTTTCATAAAAGCGTAATGTACTTTTGGCTATACCATTTCTTTCTGAAAATTCTTGAATCGTCATATCAAAGCGCCCAGTTGGAACGGAAATCAACCACACGTTTTGGTGATGATCCATTATTAAGGGTTTTAATTAACCATTTGTTATCCAATACGCTGATTTCCGCTACCATCAGCTAAAAATAGGTACACCTAAGCAAAACATCACCTAAAGATCCTTTAATCGGTCAATAATATTTTCCTAAGACAAAAAAGAGCCCCTTTTGCTGTGCATTAAGGGACTTAAAGGTTAATCGTTTGAAAATGATTGTCAGTATTTACTGTTGCTTAGAATGCTCGAGTAAAGCATTGTGCAATAGATTTCTTATGAATTATTCTGCTACCTCGCTCTTTTCAAAGCGTAAAATTCTCTTTGTTGCAATTGCCATCACTACCATGGCAATACTAATCATTAAAATAGGAACGTAGACTTTAATTCTAAATGCTTCAAATAAAAAGCCATACAATATTTGCCCAATCGGTGCCATACATTGTGAAACGGCGATGATGATAGCCAAGACCTTCCCTAAGTTTTCATTAGGCGTTTCTTTTTGTACAAGTGTAATAACATATATTGAAATAACGGTCAGAATCATAGCTATAACAAGCGCACTACCGACAAATAAAGTATAAGACGGATAATATCCTATATTAAGAATGAGTGGCGTAACTGCTAGAGCCATTGGAACAATCAATAAAGCTGTGATAAACACCCAAAAGTATAAATTATTGATACCCATTTTTTTCGCAAAGTACCCCATTGATAAAGCTCCTAAAATTGTAGCAAAATCGATTAATCCCATCCCTATTCCATACAATGTATCACTACTTTGCATTGTAACACGCAGAATAATCGGTACACCTACGACAAACAGCGGTGTTAATAATAAATTTAATAATGCAGCTAAAATCATACATTTGAAGATAAAAGATTTCTTCACTACATAACTAAAGCCTTCTTTCAAATCATTTACAAGCGTCGGAATAATATGTCTATCCTGTTCTCGTTGCATAAATGGTATATGAATAAACATCTCTAATATGGCAGAAAGGAAAAAGAACACACCACTCACTATGACAAGCACTTTTAAGCCAATCAAACCGTAAAGTATTCCTCCTAATACAGGAGCAGCTACATTAGACAATGATTGAATACCATTGACTATTCCATTTGCTTGCTCTAGTTTTTCCTCTTCTACAAGTACTGGAATACTGGCCATCACTGCAGGTGCATACATAGCACTAACAAAGGAAAGAAGCACCATCACAACACCAATAACCCAAATGGAACTATTACCATAAGCTAGCATTGCAAAGAAAATAAAAACTATTATGCTACTCGTAAAATCAAAAATCACCATTAAATTGCGCCGATTAAACCTGTCAGCAATTGCTCCTCCTAGCGGTGCTAGTAAAATTGGGACACTCGATATCGCAAATAGTACTGCAAAAAGATCTGCACGTCCTGTAATATCTAGTACATAAAGTGATAAAGCAAACCTTAAAAGCGCAGATCCTAATATAGAAATAATTTGCCCAATCACCATAAGATTAAAATCTTTTGAAAAGCCTTTTCTTTTAATCTGTGATTCCATTCATTAGACCCCTTCCTTTACCATTCATGCCCCTTTTGAAAGGGTAGAATATTTTTGTATTGTAAGAAGAAAGATATTACTAAAAATACTTATAGTACTTAACCAAATGAGCCACTCTATTTGCACACTCCAAGACATTATTAGCAATAAGAACCCCACGATAATGGATACATAATTTCCAGAACGATTAATTTTTGAATTCCGATAAAATTTTTCCTTAACCTCATACGTAAATTTCTTTATTTTACGTTTCATAAAATAAACTTTTTCCTTTAACTTCTGCTTAGTATCTTTTGCTTTTTGAGGATAAAAAAAAGTTATAGCTCCTTTAGTCACGGCGTTCTTCATCTCCATATCGTTTTTTTAATAACTCAGTAAAAACTCTCTCTTGGAAGTCCGAAATCTGTTTTGGCTCCTCGATCTCCATATTTACCGTTTCTTCATATCCATCTAGTTCTTCACCGTCAAAGCGATAGAGTTTTTGTAATAGCTTCCATAATGTTTCAATTTCCTCTGTTGTAAAGTCTTTAAAGATATCTGCTAAAAAGTAAGTAGACTTCTCCGAACAAGCAATTAAAGCTGTTTTTCCCTCTGAGGTAATCTCGACATTGATCGACCTTTTATCTAATTTACTTGGTACCGTTTGGACATATCCTTTTTTCACAAGACTCGTTATTAACTTATTCGCAGTCTGCTTAGTTGTACCAAGTTTTTTGGCGATATTTACGAGTGTTGTATTTTCTACTGGTAAATGCGCAATGGCAATAAGAGCCATATGCTGTCTCGAAGTTAATACCTCTAAATACTCATCTCCTTTGATTTGAACTTTATTGACAACTGAAAACAATGTCGCATAACTTTGCTGCATAAAATGTAATTCCTTCAATAAAAGCTGTAAATCCATATGTAGCACCTCGCTATTTAGTCACCATGTTTACTAAATAATACACAATAGCATTATTAACGTCAACATGGTGACTATTATTTTTTGAATAAATCAAACATCCAATAGACCGACTGTCGGTTTATAATATTATATGATATCCCTCCAAAAAAAGGAACTTATTTTAAACATTCCTCTTAAAAAAATGCTAGAAAAATCCCACACAGGAACAAATACCTATTACTTAATCCCTAAATTATATGAAAAGTAATTTTTATCATTAAAGGTACTACCCATATTCCTTTTTATAGTATATTATATTCGTTGTTTCCTTTTATTGAAAAACTTGATTAAATAGGTGATTTCGTGAATCGATATTTTCAACTTTTATTCCTTTGCCATAGATTACCAAGTCGATCTTTTTTTTATAGAGGTGTTCAATTTCCAATTTGCGCACGTTGCACAGGAATTTGTATAGGATATATAATTGGCATTATATTGGCATTTTTTAAAATTTTACCCTTTTTTTATGCTCTTATTTTAACAATTCCTATGATTATAGACGGAACGGGACAATTATTTAATAAATGGCTTAGTACTAATAATCGGCGATTAGTAACGGGAATACTCGGGGGAATAGGCATTGTTTTTATGATTTTACACGCCGCTCTCTTATTTTGGAAACTAACTATGTATCTCTATAAAAAAGGAGAATATATTGGTTCATTAATTTTTAACTAAGGAGACTGAAAATGTTTTGTACATATTGTGCATCCAATCTATCAGAACACGCAGAAATTTGCTCAAATTGTGGTGTTAGAAAATTCAAAGTGCATAATTACTGCCATAATTGTGGGAATGAATTAAATGCTTTACAAGAAATGTGTACTTCATGCGGTATTATTTTAAAAAATTCTTCAAAGGGTACTCATCCACTAGTTCCTACATTACTTACATTTCTAATACCTGGTGTAGGCCAAATCATTAATAATCAAATGGGTAAGGGATTTCTTTGCTTATTTATATCTATAATATTTATTATTTTCATTCCTTTTCCTATTGGATTCATTATGGTTGGTATACCCATTTTAATTGATGCTTATTTAATCGGGAAAAAAATATATGAAGGAAAAGCAGTAGGAAAATGGGAATTCTTTTAATTTTAGGAGGTATACTTTAATGTTTTGTCCACACTGTAGTGAAGAAATTGCAGCACAAGCAGAAATTTGTCCAAAATGTGGTGTTCGTGTACATAATACATCCGAAGAGGATAAACCAAATATAGCTATTAATATCCTTTCCTTTTGTTGTACACCGCTTTTAGGGATTATTATGTATTTTGTATGGAAAGGTGATAAGCCTAAAGCAGCTAAATCTGCTTTAGTATGGGCGTTGATTGCAATAGGTTTATATGTAGTATTAATGGTTTTATTTGGAATACTAGGGTTTGTGCTTGGTTCTATCGACGAGTATAATTATTAAAAAAGACTAGGAATTAGCTAGTCGACATCTTAAAAAGCGCGAGACATCAATTTTAAAACATTGATTCCTCGCGCTTTTCTGATTTATTTTTTCCATCCTAAAAATTCACTTATGTCCAGCCTCTTTTCATATTTACTCCTTTAATTAAAATTATTCAATTGATCATACTCTTACCTATCCTCATTACCTCCTCATTTCATATTCAGTTCATATTGACATGTTATAGTTAGTCATATAAAAGATTCATATTTTATTGTTGATGAAATCAAAGGAGGATTTACTGTGCAGGAGGTATCAAAAGATACGACAAAACTGAAGGATTGGCGGCGCTTTATTCGCTTAGTCAAACAGGCTGAACCACCAATATGGCTTTTAATTATTGCATTAATAATGAGTTTAGCAACTACGGGCGTAGGCTTTATCGTTCCGCTATTTACAAAAAAATTAGTCGATGGCTTTTCATTAGCATCCCTTAATTATTGGCAAATACTTTTGTTAGGGATTGCTTTTATCGCGCAGGCCATTGCGGGTGGACTTTCCATTTATTATTTAAATCGTGTCGGACATCATGTTGTTGCGAAATTACGAGATCAGCTTTGGAGAAAGCTACTTCATTTACCAATTCCTTATTATGATGAGAACGATACAGGTGAAACATTAAGCCGTGTTACGAATGACACAGCTGTTGTTAAGGATCTCATTACGGAACATCTTGCGAACTGTTTATCAGGCGTACTATCTATTATTGGATCAATCATCATTCTATTAATCTTAGACTGGAAAATGACCTTAGTCATGCTGATTGCTGTTCCGCTTGCTATGGTTATTTTAATGCTATTAGGAAGACGAATGTTTGTCATTTCAAAAGGGATGCAAGATGAGACAGCAAAATTTACGGCTGTGCTCAATCAAGTTTTACCTGAAACGCGATTAGTAAAAGCTTCAAATGCCGAGAATATTGAATATGAGCGTGGCAAGAAAGGCATTACAAACCTTTTTACGTTTGGCTTAAAAGAGTCTAAAATCCATGCGCTTATTTCGCCTCTCATTTCGTTTGTATTAATGTCAGTCCTTGTGGCCATTATTGGTTATGGCGGTATACGAGTTTCTTCAGGAGAGCTTACAGCAGGCGACATGGTGGCATTTATTTTATATTTAATCCAAATCATCATGCCGATGACCCAATTAACAATGTTCTTTACACAGCTACAAAAAGCAATGGGTGCTACTGAGCGAATTAGTGCATTACTTGAGCATGAGGAAGAAAATATTTTCGAAGGAAACACATTAGAAAAAGTGGATCAACCGATTTATGTAAAAAATGTTGACTTTGCTTATGGAGAAGACCTAATTTTATCGAATATTAATTTTACCATTGAACCAGGTCAAGTGACGGCCATCGTAGGACCTAGTGGCGGAGGAAAAACAACAACATTTTCTCTGTTAGAAAGATATTATCAGCCTACTAACGGACGTATTACACTTGGAGAAACCCCTATCAACAAGTACTCCCTACATTCTTGGAGAAGCCAAATCGGCTACGTTGCTCAGGAGAGTGCACTGCTGTCTGGTACAATTCGTGAAAATATTTGCTATGGCATTGACAGAGAAGTACAGGATGAAGAACTTAATAGAGTTGCTAAAATGGCCTATGCCGATCAATTTATCAATGAATTACCAGAGCAATTTGATACAGAGGTAGGAGAACGAGGCATTAAGCTTTCTGGTGGTCAACGACAACGAATCTCTATCGCAAGAGCACTTTTGCGTGACCCTCAAATATTAATGCTAGATGAAGCAACATCTAGTCTAGATAGTAAATCGGAAATCTATGTTCAAAAAGCTTTGGATAATTTAATGCAAGGTAGAACAACGCTTGTCATTGCACACCGCCTTTCGACAGTAGTAGATGCAGATCAAATACTTTTTGTGGAGAAAGGACATATTACGGGCAGTGGCACACACGATACGCTATTTAGGACTCATGATATGTATCGGGAGTTTGCCAAGCAACAATTACGTATTAAAGAGGAATAACGAAGGGATTTGTTAGCATGACAAAACTATTAGTAGTAGATGATGATGCGCATATTCGGGAATTAGTTAAAGTATTTTTACTAAATGAAGGCTTAGAGGTAATTGAAGCTACGGACGGTGTCGATGCACTGTCCAAATTGGAATCTGAAAAGGTGGATATGATTATAATGGATATCATATAGTATGTTAATCTATCAGCATTTACTGCTTTATTTTTGGTGTATTACACCAACTGAAAACATGATGTAACTTTCTTAATTTCTATCAATCTACGTTCTTTTCTATTAGTTTGGGCATCGTTTTGGCATCATTTAAACTAAAAAATCACTCATTATTCAAACGAGTGATTTTCTTGTATTTATGTAATTTTTTAGTTAACCAATATCTCTAATTCAGTGATTCGACTGGATAGAAGATTGTTCATAAATTTCAATTCTTCATTATCATGACGTCCCAGTACATTATTGTCATGCAATAGATAAAGAAACTCTATTTCTATATCGTTTACAACTTGGTACCACCAACTTCCGATATCGTTTGAATTAGGCGGTGGTATATTAAAAATTTCCGAAAATTTTATTAATACATCCAGTAATTCTTTTGTTGTTGTTTCCATTATTTGCCCCCTCAAAAATGAGGACATCCACTTTTAAATGTACCCTTTTTAGGGTATAATTAAGCTTATATTGTTTTGGGTGGATGTCACTCGAATTGTATCACGATCTAAGTTGGCGCTTAGATTGTGATTTTTTTATTTTCTTGAAACATTTATGAAACCTCTTTCACTTGACCTAATAATAAAGGAATAAGCTCACTAAACTTTGATGGATAATACAAGGGCTGTGTTTCTTTTGGATTTCGAGGACTAATTGCGTTTGATCCGTAATACTGTCCCTTTTCTGTAATCGACTTAAATGCTTTTGTTCCACCTTTTGATGATGGACGATGTTTAATTTCCAGAATGCCTGCGGCTATTAAGATATTGTTAGCTTTAATTGCACTTATACCTACATTATGTTCCTTAAGTAAATCTGAAATTGGTTTCTTCAACTCCTCATTTTCTACATAAACAGGCAAATGATTCGTTGGCACACCATGTTGTTCGTGTACAGCTGTTAGCATCCGCACTTTAGAAGATTCGTCCGTACGTAGGATTTCAATAGCATACTTCACACCGATTAGCTGCTTTTCAAAATCCACCACATTACTTGATGATGAAGCTTGGCTTAGTATTTGTTCCATTTCTTCAAACCGAATAACATATGTTGCTGTGAATAAAATACCCTTTTCACCAGTCATTTTGTTTGCTACCATGTCACAGCCTTTGCGTGTGAGTAGGTAACACTTATTTTCTTTTCCAGAAGAATCTTTATAGGTGTTTTCAATAAAAAAATCCGCTGAACGCATTTTTGCGTTGAGTAAAATTTCACTATAATTATCGATGCTTCTTAATAAATCCGTATGGCGTTTCCCAACCATTTCTGCTACATCTCGACTATCCGTTACTAGCTGACCATTAAACGAAACTACATTTAATTGATTCATATCGTGTTCCTCCTGTTTTTTAGGCGTTAATAATCTTTCACTTCAGTTTTAACAACATTTCAATATCGTGTTCCTCTATATAACAAACGTCTGTATTATATTTATCACCCCCTTTCGTTATTTTTATATCCATTAAACTATTAAATGATACATATAATTTAATTTATTTTTATTTAAAAAAGATATTCTCCCTTAATTATACAGAGGGAATTTTTAGTGACAAAATCACATATAGAAGAAATAAATGTGTTTTATAGAGCTACAATCAAAAAAGCACCACGAAAACGTTGATTATTAGTGAATAATAATCAGACGCTCTCGTTGGTGCTTCCAACTGAGAACATTAGCTATGAGGGTTTTCCTCAAGCCTTTGTTATTTAATTAATTGTAATCAAAACTTAATTGAATCTATTTACAATTACACACATTAACATAAATAACAAACTGATTACTAGCATAAATTCAAATTTTTCTTAAATTAATAAAACAAAACACCCCAAATGAAGGGTTATCTCTTGATAACCAGGCTCAAATGGGGTGTTCCCTTTTTAGATATGCAGTTTCAATGTTTTTTACTTATATACATCTTACTGCGATATATGCCTGGTTTCAAGTGTATTTTTCCAATCTATTCATACTATCTTAATCTTTTTGATTTTCTAAGTAGTCTACTCATACATAATATCAAAATGAATAATTTCCATTTTTGATGAGATAATATATTTAATTTGTTTATATTTGTTTAAAAATGTTTATATTTGTTCAATGTAATGATCAAATATGCTTTAAAAATTGGAAAACCTCCAAATAATCATGTCAAGAGATTTTTTTCATCATTTAAAATCCTCAACTTAAAGTCCACCAGCCCTAGAGAAATTTTCTACATCTTGTATAGGTGTCAATTTAATCATTTATCAAATTTAATTTGATTATAAATAAAATATAATTTGATTTCAATTATAAAATATTATTATTCCATTTGTGTTATCAATTATGATTTGATATTATTGATTTACAATCTTATAATTTTGGGAAGTGAAGAAGATGAAAACTTTTGGGGATAAAATGAAAGTCCTAAGAGAGAGTAAGGGTTGGACGCAAAAGTATACGTCCGAAAAAATGGAAGTCTCACCACAAATGTACAATAATTACGAAAAGAATAAAACAAATCCTTCTTTAGAAATTTTAAAACGTGTATGTGATTTATATAACATTTATTTAGATACGTTGGATGGTAATTATGATAATGCTTCTGATTTTCTTAGATCTGTTGAATTAGACAATTCATATTTTGAAAAACAAGAAGATGTCGAGAAAAATACCCCCCAAGAAGAGTATCCATATTTCATTCCTAACATTGCTGGGTTAGGATATAATTCTCTATTTAATGCTGATTTATATAATAACCAGATTGACTATGAAGAAAACGAATTCTTTTTCTTTGAAAATACTGATATCGATTATTCACCAGGACGATTAAAAGAAGATGACTTGTTATATTGTGAAGGAATCAACCCAAAAAAAGAGCCTAAAGCAACCAGTATTTATTTGATTCATTTAAAAAGTGAGGATAAATATTACTTAAGAAATTTTTTGGACCAAAAATTAGTTTTGGGAATAATTAAAGGATTAAAAGGTACACCACAAGAAGAACTTCTTCAAAATATACCGGAATCTAATCTTCTTAAGGATTTTTATTTCTTAATGCCTAATCTTTCTAAGTTAACGAACATGTCCATAGTTAATAAAAGCGAAGTAAAAATAATAGGTGAACTCCAATATGTTATTTATAACCCACAGGTTGATCTATTTGAAAGTCTAGGTTTTAACTATAAAGAACTTGCTCAAAAACAATGGGATGATGGTGTAATTGAATTTAGAAAAAAAGTAGCTAACATTATTCAGGAAAAAGAGAATTCTTCCAAAAAAACAGAGTCCAGAAAATAGTTGACTTGATTTGTGCAACGAAATAAAAAGTCATTCATTCTAAAAATGAGTGACTTTTTTAAGTTTAATCTTTATCTATAATACTTCCACTAGTTGTCCATTCGTACTCGCCTTCTCCAGACATTATATATCGTAATTTTAATAATTGATTAATTACTACATCCAAACTCTCTACTTTATTAAAACCAAGCGTAACAGGTGCATCAGTTAAATTTAACATTTCATCTGTTTTTATTTTTGTTCCAATGGGTACAGGATCAATTCTGGTAAATTGAATTGCCCCCGTTTTTTGCTTCTTATTTCCAACTAAGCGAACACCTACATCTCCATTTCCAAATAATATTTGAACAGAACTAGTTCTTAGAATTGGCATTATCATTTTTCTCCTTTAAGTAGTTAAATATCAAATTTTCCACTTGTGTTTTTAAAGCTTGTTTAGCGTACCTTAGTTCCACATCGTTTCCTGCTGTAGCAATCTGCACATCACTAAAGTTTTCATCTATCTTAGTCCATCCAACAATTCGTATTTTTTGTTGAGCAAGTTGTCTTTTCAAATCAAAACATTCATTGCGTAAATCTTTTAACAGCACATCCATCAATGGGAGAAATACATTCTTTAACTTAAATTGTTCTGTCTTTAGATAATCAACCAATAGCGATTTGACAGCTAAGTCTAACAATAAAAATTTGTGCACAAGCTGTCGTTGCTCTGAATTAATCATCTATATTTACCATTGATGCTTTTTGTATCTGATCAAATGTAATACGTTTGATTGAGATATCTATATCCAAGAGTAATTCCTTATGAAATGCATTAATTGCAGTAATCTTTCCTCCAACATCATGTAATTTATTGTCGCTCCAAAAAGTTATCTTGACTTCTTCATGCAGTTTATATGCTAGCTGCACTATTTGTTCAATCTCTTCCATTTCCCATTCAGTCAGTTCACGCTTTTTATCATAATACTGCTCCTGTTTCCATTCCTTGATTTTCATCAAATGCTCAGGCAACATCATCGCCGTCCACTTCATATTCCCACGATCGTTTAACATAATATCGCCCCTCACTAAGAACGTTTGTTTGTATATATTATAGAACTAATGTTCTGTTTTTAGCAAGTGAAAATCACAGGAATAAATTATAAGTAACGTGATTTCAGTTACTATTGCCTAATTTTATATATACAATTCATGCTTAATTTCCTAAAATGGTAATTAGAAGATAAGATTAGTGAGGAGAATATAATTGAGTAATTGCCCTAATTGTTTAGCCATAAATCCATTTAAGAAAGTACAAAGAGATGGGGCTGAGATTGAAATATGTGCATATTGTAATACGATTAAGGAGGAAGAGTACGAGGAATATACCAAAAAACAAGTACAAAATAAAAATGATTCAGATCCATTTATTTCAGATCCATTTATCACTAAAATTTTTATATTCGCATGTATTCTGCTAGTGTTCATTGTTTTATTTTCATTATTGCCATACTTATAAATGAACATTGACCAAGATGGCATTTAGCTATCTTGGTCTTTAATATTATTCAGCTACTATATTTGTTACTTGTGCTAATTTAGCTGTTTTAATTTTATTTGCTCCTGCTTGTGCTGCGGCCATTCCAGTAAATGTACCTGTTTTAACACGCCATTTTGACCCGACCGGATCGATGTAAGCCACCCAACCAAAACGGTGTTTAAGTACATCTTGTGTATTTTCTGCAGCTTGTTTTGTAGCGTATGTTCCAGTAAGTACGCGGTATTTATTATTGTCTGCAATAGGTGCAGGTTGTTGCACATTGCTACTCGCATTTTTAACCATAGAAATAAATTGTGACCAACTAATTTTACCTTCACGCATATTTCGAGGGCAATTTTTACCGCTAAAATGGTTGTGCTGAACTACATTACTAATTGGAATGTTTTCATCCTTCATGATTTTAGCAACTAACTCTGCAGCATTTTGCATTGCCTTTGGATAGTTACCGTCACTGTTTACGCAAACCTCTACTTGTATACCTTGGTTATTACCTGTCGTGCTTCCTGCGGCCCAACATCTCCAAGCATGTTCAAAAGATTGTACAGCTTCTTTATCGTCCACAGTATAGTGCCAGGAAGCTGAACGGCTATTACCGTTGTATTGTAAACGTGCGTGTGCGTCTGCGTCAGCTCCGGATCTAGTATTATCCGTTTCATGAACAACGATAAATTTTTTAGTGTTTCCTTTTCCATAAGTAACCTTGTTTGCTTGTAGATCCGTAACTAATTTTTTACGAGTTACAACCATTATTGTCCACCGTCCTTTGGTTTGTTATAATCCATTGCTAGTTGGCTATCTGAAACGCCTTTTGTTGTTGGGTCGATGATAATACCAAGCAAGCCTAAAATACTTAGAATCGTCTCCGAAATGGCTGTTACTTGATCGTTGTAAATCGTAATATCAACATTAAAAATGCCTGCTATTTGATTAGCAAGCACAATAAGTAATGCAATTAATGACACCCAAAACTGTTTATGACGAATACGTACTTTCCAATTAATCTTCATGACTGTTTCCCTCCACTTTATCAATTCGTTTATGCGCTTGTTTTGCTGATTCCTCAACACGTATTAATCGCTCGTTTTGCGATTCAATCTTTCGTGCCTGGTCTTTAAAATCAAGTTTAATATCATCGACACCTCGCGCTATGTAATCGACTTTAGATGTAATACTGGCTTCCGATGCACCTTGATTTTTACTATCTTTTTTCATTGTAATTATTGCACCCAGCACTCCTAACACTGTACCGATAGCGCCAAACAATAAGGACATTTCTATACTCATAGAACACCTACTTTCACCAATATAAAAAGGACACGTCATAAAGACGCATCCTTCATTTTCCCAAGCGTTTGAGATTAATTATTTTTCATCAGGCCATAATACTACTGTTAACAGTATACAAATTACTAAAACATTCGAAACAAAATAGATACCATTTACAATTGCAGGAAATTGCGCATTAGCTACTAAAAATGTCAATAAGCTTAGGACTGATATATGCACAGTTAATTGCTTTAACAGATTTATAGTTTTTACTTTTTTAATATCCCCTACCGATAGGGCAGCTACTCCAACTGCAATCGCAATATTTATTTGTGCTAATGTAATCAAAGTATTTTTCCACTCTGCCTGCGGCAATACATATGCAACATATAGAGCTATAACACATAATCCTATTGTAAATAATTTAATAATTTTATTTTTACCCATTTTAATCCCTCCATCTTATATCTCTTAATACGAATGGAGAATTGGGAAAGTTTCTACTTTATAAACTATTTTTCCATAAAAATAACGCTAGGCTTATGCCTGCGTTTCGTCTGTTTCTTTTTGCTGTTCATCCATCAAGGTACATAACTTTGTATACTCGTCTTGGCTAACCTGCTTATTTAACATAAGTAAACTTAAATTTGTTGCCATCACATCGTAGTTACATCCTGGACTAATGATTAATAACTCTGCAGCACGATAAACAATTTTCATGTTTGTTCCTCCCTACACTCCGATATTTTTCATTGCAATTAATACTTCTGTATTCAATAGCGTTTGTGCTTGCATTTCTTCTAGTGATGGCTGTGGTTCTATTGGATTTGGTTCCGGGATGATAGGCGCTGTAAATTCGCCTGTTCCGCTGTTATAAATACTTCCTAACTTAACTTCTAAATCATTAATTAGCACCATATCATTTCTATCATCTTTGGAACTTAATTGGCTGACACCTATAACGACATTGTTTTCATTTAACTGCGCGTAAGTATGCATTCTCTCACTTCCTTTTTATTAATAGTACTCTGTAACTTCCCATGATAAATAAGTAGGAGCGTACATAGTACCTTCATTAGAAACGGATAATTTCATTGATGTCGAAGTAAAACTAGATACATAAATAACTTCAGTACCTTTGAAATCTACAGAACATTTACCGATGTCTACGGAACTAAAGTTAATAGTTACACTATTTCCTCCTTGAAGCATCAAGGTCGTCCCTCTTTGTACAGATTTTACTACACGACCATTAAGTAAAGTATTAATATTAGTATTCATTGTACTTGTTCGTGTATCAATTGCATCAACTTTAGTTTTTGTACTATCAACAGTTGTTTTGGTGTTGTCTACCACTATTTTTGTTGAATTGGTAGTAGTTTTAATTGTTTCTGTATTTTGTTTAATTTGGTCTGATTTTGAGTTGATGTCGTCAAGCTTGACATCGATAGCGTTTAAATCTTCATGAGTAACGCCATCTGCTATTTTGTTGTCCAAGACTTTTAGAGTAGTATCAATTTTGTCCATGTTTTTGTTTTGTACATCAACATTGTAGAAATCATCTTGATTCGGTTTTTCTAAGTTGTAGTTAGGTGTGCTTTTTGGCATTATGGCATCACGACCTCTCTTAATTGTTCATGTGTAAATGCTGCTAACTGAGCATGTGTAAAACGCACTAAAGTACTATGTTGGTTGTATCGTAATTGGACAGTTAAAACCATGTTCTGAGGTGTTATGCGTTCTAGCATGACTACAACTGCATCAAACATGCCCTTAACAGTCAATTCGATTTTTACACTTAGCGTTTTTGCTGCTACATCACGTTTCAACTCATATTGTCCTACTCCTAAGAGGCTATCTAGTAATTGTTTAAGCACTCTAAAAGAGTAAGGAGCCTGTTCTTGATATCGAGTTAGAATCCTAAATCTTCGTGTTTCGATGGTGTCTGTCGCTGGTACTTTTAGCTTCAACATTTTTTCATATCTCTCTGCGCCTTGCTCATTTGCAGTTACTACAAATTGATTATTTAATGTATCTTCGATTTGTTGCCACAGACTCTCAAGTACAGGATTTTCAACATTTGTGATTGCTATTATCTCTTTAATCTCGTGTAAGATTGGTGGTAAATAGCCAATAATATCAATATCTCTAGCCACTCACAACACCTCGCTTGGGTATTGATTCAGGACCAAGTGCTATATTCGATTGCACACCATTCAACTTTGTATCAGCAATGTCTAGCACACCTGTAACACCTAACAGTCGATATTCTATTTGTGATACACGTACTACAACCCCAGCATGATCTTCATCATAACTGTTTGCCTTGGCCCATTCTTCGGCAAGCTCTTTAAAGTAGTCGTCTATAACCTTTTGTACTTGCTCTTTAATATCATCCCATGTCCATCCAGATTGATAAGTGATATTTAGAGCTACATCAATTGTTGGTTCGTTCACACCAAAAACTGTTACTATATGATCAATTGGAGCTGTGCCGAACCCTTCTCCTTGATGGTCCAATGGATCAACAGTTAACTGTACTTCGTCGAGTAATGTTTGAGATGGCTTTTCATACTGAGAGTTGATAATGACTAACTTAACCGTACCACCACCATCCCAAGCCCTATAAACGCGTACTCCGCCGACACCTGGTAAAGAACCGATTTTCTCCTTATAATCAGCTCTATTACCTCCGAAAGCTATTGATTCAAAACTATTGAAATAACGTGTACGAAAATCCTCTGTATCTTCTTCGTCATCCCATGGTACTAAAACATCGTTTAATACAGCGGTTTGTAAGCCGTCGGTATATTCAATCGGTATCAATTGACCAGAAAATAAATTTCCGACATTACCAGCTGTTTCACACTGTAGTATGAACTGTCCTTGTGAAATACGCTCAACAACTTCGTAATTTAGATCATCTAAACTGAATCGACTTCCAATAGGTACATCAATATTAAATATCCCCTTACGTTTGGCTCGTGTTGCTTCGTGAGGCTTTAAGCCACGTTCGGCAGCACGTCTTATTAAATACTCTCTTGGTGAAGTATCAGCAAATACCATGTCAATGAAGTTCTTAACAGTAGTTAACATTTGTATGGTTTCCGCACTATTGGCAGCTGTTGCGTTATAAATCATTGATGTACCTTCCCGTTTATCAAGAGAATTGTCAACACCAGCTAGTTTTTGCGCCATTAAATCCTCGTAGGTTGTATCTAAGTTAAGTGGTTCGGTCATTAGTATTCCACCTCTTTCTCCGCTGTGATTTCACCATAAATAGTGTGAGCTGTGTATTGAATGTGTACTTTATTTTTGTGGGTGGTGACAACGAAAGAATCAACCTCATTTATACGATCATCTTGTATCAATGCATCTCTAATTCTTCGCTTTGCCTCGCTTGCTACAAAAGAAACTGGCTTACCAAATAAATCTTTAAACTCAGCACCAAAATTCCATGAGTAGATAATGTGATCGTATCGTTCAACTGAAAGCATTAAAAAAATCGCTTGTTTCATGGCTTCTATTTCATCAACATAGCCAACACAGCGATTCTTATTAGGTATTAATTTATAGTTTTTTGATGGCTCAATAACTTCCTCGAAATCGAGTGTCAGTCCATCATTTTCGACTCGTGGAATCATTCAACCACCTCTTTATCCATGATGACGTATTGTTGCCCCCCATGAGCACGAATCATTGTTACTTTGTCGCCTTGTATTAATCCATAATCTTTAACAACGTTAGTCAACTTTAAATGTACTTCTTCCAAAATTAATTTTTGATCAATTTGAACCTTCAAAGGACTTGTACTAACGACAGTGCCATAAACAATATCAGTAAGTTTTTGTGAGTTTACAGCAGCTATCGCAACCCTTTTAACAAGCTTTAAAAAATCAGTCATATCACGCAATGAAATCACCGCCAATCAAATTCAAATCCATTCGATGGTCTGAATCATTAAAAGTATGTTTCACTGTCTCGACCATCATAAAATTAGCGACAGTTAAATCACCTAAGTACATTTGAACAGCTACCTGACTACCGCCTCGTATTGTTGGGTCACCAAACACTTTATTTATGTGTAACTTTCGAGACTTTTGATTATAAAGCTTCAACATTCCATCAGCTTTAGCCTTACCATTCCCATTTTCATCGAGTTTTTCTGTCAGTTGCAGGACGCCCCATTCATTAATTTTGGAACTATCTTGAGCTATATAAATTTCGCGTTTTTTGGTCTCCTTATTTTCGCGAACTAATTTGATTTTGTTATATGTGTTTTCGTCGATGGATGTTGTGTACTCGAAAGATTCGCCAGAATCTTCATCGATTAGCAAATCTGATTTAAGCATCTTGATATTACGTAGATTTAATGAGCCATAGTCGTCATACAGTACATATAAATCACCTGTATTTAGAGTTGTATCTGACAAGGCATTTTCCATGATAGTAAACAACTCTTGATTATCCTCTACTCTAGAAGCAATCACATGCTTTGTATTAGCGACAATACCTGTCTTTAATCTAAAGTCCTCTGCAATCATTTGGAGTACTTGAGCAGCTGTTTTATTGGCGTATACATAGGTGTCTTTGTTTTTAAAATATCGAAGTTGATCATAGCAAGTAACACTGATAATACGATTATTATTACGTTTCTTGGTAAAAACAAAGCCAAAAAATATCTTATGGCCATCATGATGCCTAATATGGATGGCTGGGAATTATGCGAAGAAATACGTTCATTTAATGACAATCTACCAATCTTAATGTTAACCGCAAAGGGAGAAACCTCGCAAAAAGTCAAGGGTTTTCATCTTGGAACAGATGATTATCTTGTTAAACCATTTGAGCCAGCAGAGTTGATCGTCCGTGTGAAATCGATACTTAAAAGATACCATATTTCCCTATCTCAACTTGTGGAGGCTGGCAATATTAAGTTAAATCGTAATACACATGAAGTCTTGTATAACGGTAAATCTTTAACACTTCGTTTAAAGGAATTTGAACTGTTATTTACGTTAGCAAGCTATGCTGGAAAAACTTTTTCACGCGAACAACTAATCGAAGAAATTTTGGGATATGACTATGAAGGTGATGAACGGACAGTCGATGTTCACATTAAAAGACTTCGTCAACGTTTCCCTCAAGAAACAAGTGGATTTGTTATTCGTACAATTCGTGGCCTAGGCTATCGATTGGAACTTGTTTTATGAGAAGACTAAAAAATTTTTTAAAGCTTTTTTTAATTTTAATGCTTCTTCTTACCATTAGCATCGTATTTGCTTTTATTTCCTACCACATAACGTCCTGGCTTTATGATTGGTTAGGCAAACATCCACAAGGTTTCTGGCTACAATTATGGACCGTAGTTGGTGTTTTTGTTCTCTTTGCTTGTTCAGTCATCATCACCTTTTTAATAGGGCTAAAAAGACAACGGAACTATTGGAATACGATTGTAGATGCATTAAGCCGGATTGCTAAAGGTGATTTTACTGTTAAATTAGATCTGAAAACAGATGAAGATCAATTTGGTCAATTAATACATGGCATCAACCATATGGCAGTCGAATTAGGTGAAATGGAAAGAATGCGTCAAGAATTTATCTCGAATGTATCTCATGAAATTCAGTCGCCTCTAACATCTATTAATGGCTTTGCTAAAGCATTGAAAAACATTGACCTCCCTGAGGATAAACGACAGCGTTATTTAGCAATCATTGAGATGGAAAGTAATCGACTATCAAAAATTAGTGACAATTTACTAAAGCTGACGTCGTTAGAATCACAACACCATCCCTTCGAGCCAAGGCATTACCGACTCGATAAGCAATTGCGTAATGTCGTACTAGCGCTGGAACCAAATTGGCTAGTAAAAAATATCGACATGGATATGCAATTAGAAAACATTTCGGTAATGGCTGATGAAGATTTAATGAATCAAGTATGGATGAATTTACTAAGCAACAGCATTAAATTCACACCAGTTGCTGGCACTATTACGATATCTATGACAAAACAAAAGGATACAATGACTATCAACGTTCATGATAACGGTATCGGTTTAACAGTAGAACAACAAAAGCATGTATTCGAAAGATTTTATAAGGCAGACCAATCAAGAACTACTGAGAATGGCGGAAGTGGCTTAGGACTATCTATAGTAAAGAAAATCATCGATATGCATAACGGAACAATTACTGTTGAAAGTATACCAGCTGAATTTACAACGTTTTTTGTAACACTGCCATTAGAAATCAATGAGACTCGTGCAAACGAATAGGAGATTCGTTCTTCGTCTGCACGAGTCTATTAGGCTGAAGAACTAGTAAGCTACTTTTCTAAAATATTGATAAACTTTTTCAAGTTTTCTGCTTTGTCTCCCCTTCTTACTTTCCATATTGCCAAATTCAAAAAACTTCACTTGTTTAATACCAACAAAATTAAATAACGCTCTTTTCATTAATATTTTATGCGCATTATTGAGCCATAATAGTGGATATTTTGTTGGCCCTTTCATTGTCGAAATACACACCACTGATTTTCCTTTTAGAAGCCCCTCAGGAAGTAGTCCCTTTTTATCTTTATAGGCAAAATTGGCCGCAAATAATTGATCAATATACCCTAAAAGCATTGCTGGTGGTCTTCCCCACCATATCGGATAAACAAAAACGATTTTATCAGCCCACTTAATTTGTTCACGATATTTCTCTAGCTTCGGATCACGAAACATATCACGACGGCGTTTATGTTCATGAAATACTAAAATTGGGTTAAATTGCTCCTCGTATAAATCTAATACTTGAATCTCATTTACGAGCGGATTGTCATGACAACCCTTAATAGCCTCCTGTAAAAAAGCATAATTCAAACTTTTATGATTGGGATATGTATAAATAATTAATGTATTCATCATAAATCCTCCATTACTTATCATTTGATAACAAAATAATAAACCGTTTAACTTTAGTTGTCAAATGATAATTGTTTTGAGATAAGTTTTTTGTTATCTTGTCAGTAAGAGGTGAACCCATTTGGACAAAAAACAATTATTTAATCAGTTCGTAGCTTTTACAACAGCGGTACACCAAGTAACGCACGAACTAACTCAAAACGTTAAAATCGATCATATTACACCAGTTCAATATAAAATTCTAGAATATATTAAAGTAAGTCAGCCAGTTACACCTACTGAAATTAGTGATTGCCAGCATATGTCCTTACCTAATACAAGCCGTGAATTACGAAAATTACAGGAAAGAAAGTTTATTAAAAAAATTAGCGATACTGAAGATCGAAGAAAGCACTATGTTTGCCTTACAGAGGATGGAGAAAAAATAATGGGAGAAGCATTCGCCTGTATAGAAGAGCGCTTTCAACAACTTATCCAACATGCATCTAAAGAAGATATAGAGGACATTCATCATGCATTAAACGTTCTTGATGAAAAGGTCTTTAACCCAAAATCATAAATGAAAACCTGCATGCTTTTCATTAAGACAAGCATTGCAGGTTCTTTTTACTGTTTATTATATTGGCATAGAAAGCGTTCCACACCCGGGTATTTCTCTCCTAGGCTAGTTATGAAAAAACTATAGCGTCTATAAAAATCTACGGCCTCATAATCTGTTTCTGCCACAATTGATGGGTACTTACTTGCTATAAAATGAATCATTTTACTGCCAATGCCTTTTCCTCTTTGATCAGCTAATACAGCAATATGCTTAATTTCACACTTTGATCAATTACGCCAAGGCGTAATTGCGTCCGGATTTTGAATTGTGTCCGCACAATTCATTCCTTTAAAAATCCGTGACATCCGCCGGAGGCTTTATCTTCATTCAATAAATGTTTGGCTGAAAAGAACCACACTTTATTCATCTCGCCATCTTCAGAGGTGGAATTCTTCTGCTGAATGAAGATAAACTGATTTGTTCTATCCCAATACAACCGACTATTTTACCCCTAACTCCAAAACTATATAATGTCCTATTCGATAAAAGGATATATTTTTCATACTCTTGTTGAACTTTTTTATCCGAAGTTGCAAAAGAAAGTAGTTTTCTAATAGCTGGTGAAATAGTGTTTGCTTGAACTATATTCATAACTTTCTCCTTAACTGTAGGTAGCAGGAATGACGACAGCTTGACAAGCTTTTTCATAAAATTCGATTGGACCTGCTCCTCCGATAATTGCATAATCATAACCAATTTCGTGCATTTCTTTTAAACAATGATGGAGGAGGGAATATCCTATCCCCTTCACTCGATTAGCTTTAGCTACACCCATCGGGCCAAAATAACATTTTTTATTTTGATAAACGTCAAATCCAGCAAATCCAATAAGATCTCCATTATTATCAAAAGCTACATAGATGGGAGGCGTAGTACTTAAAAATGCACTGTTAATCGTTTCTGACCACTCTTGCGAAAAATGACTTTCTACAAAATGAATTAGCTTCTTTTTATCATCGCGATTGACTCTACGAATATTACTAGAAATCGAAACTGGGAATTGGTAATTGTGAAGATGTGCAACCATATCTCGCGAAGTCGTACCAAGCTTTAAAATCATTTTTTTGTCTTCTTCTGAAACGAATTCCTCCAGCATATTCGCCTTTATTAACGCTTTAAGTAAGTGACCTTCATTTATATAAACCTGGTTATAGTTTTGCATATAAAAAGTCGTTTGTTCCAATACTGTTAAAACCTCATTTGTTATAGGAACGTTAAATAAAGTATGGCTCGTAACTTCCTTGTCTGATTTTAGATCAAGTTCATTCATCAAATTTCTTATAGAGGCTTCATCTATAGTACATTTTAATACTATTTCGCCAAGGACCCCCTCTTTTTCTTTTAAACAAGCAAGTAAAAAATGAATAGGCTGTAACACTTTATGTTGTGAAGAGGCTGCTTCTTTTTCCGCATTCTTGAAGATTCTTAACATACGATTTGTTAATTTTATATTAACTGAATTCATTTGCCCTCATCCCTTCGTTTCATCTAACCTTAATGATCGAGCTATATGTAATTTTTAATTGTCAGAACTTATCGTATCATTAATCATTTTTTCTATAAATAAAATCCGAACTATTTAGTGGGGATTCCCCTTGTTTTTCCAATTCAGAAAACGTAAATGCCTGTACATCGTCACCTATTTACACTTTTTTTAATAGTATAAAGATGTATAGAAGGAGGAGACATAAGTGGAAGTAGCAGTGTTAGACAAGAAGTGGATTGAAGATCATTTTGAAACACTTCCATTATGGCAACAGTCAGCATATACCGACTTCGCTGCCATGGTTGCAGATGAAGCAAATACGTTTCCCTGTATTCCAGCTAGAAAAGGCTTTTTATCGAACGAGCTACGCTATAGTTTTATCGGAGATCCACGAGAGGAGCAATCGATAAAGACGTTAGCACGATGCTTAAAAGAATACGATAAGTACGCTAAAACGTTTGGTAAATATACAACACATACCATTTTCTTCAAAACCCCTAATGATATGCATAAAAATTTCGATGTTGCAGATTATAGAAATTTATTTTGGTCTGTTTTAAACAATTTGACGAAATTCGATGATATCGATTGGCCAAAGGAAATTCCAACTGATCCAGCGCATCATGAATGGGAATTTTGTTTTAACGGTGAGCCTTATTTTGTGTCTTGTGCAACGCCCGCACATAAATTGCGCAAGAGTCGTAATTTTTCTACTTTATTAATGGCATTTCAGCCACGCTGGATATTTGAGGAAATGAACGACTCTACTGTCTTTGGTCGCAAGTTAAAGAAGCTTATTCGTCAACGCATTAACGAATACGACGCTATTCCAGCTCATTCTGATTTAAAATGGTATGGGCAAGAAGGTAGTTATGAATGGAAGCAGTATTTTTTAAGTGATGATAATAGTAGTGCATCGAAATGTCCTTTTTTACGAATGCAACATTCTCTTCAGAACAAAGAGCATTAAACATGCTTACCGTGTTTTTGCCTTTTCATGACAATGCAAGTCGCAATTCCTATGATGATGATAAAAAGCAGGCTTACGAAAAAACCGAGTCTGCTTGTTTTTTCCCCTAACGTCCCAGACACCGTCACTACAATGAGCAACATCCCGATGCCATTCTTCACATGCTCCCACTTCGACAGCTCCATTAGCTTTCTATATGTCACTAAGATAAAGAGCCAGTTATAAATTAGCATTAAGCCTGCTGCTGTAACCAAATATTCAAAAATCTTTTCTGGCATAAGAAAGCCAATAACAATAGTGATGATTAAACCACTAGCTAAAAAGAGAAATGCAGGAAATGGAATCTTCATCTTCCCTTTTTTCGCCAAAGCCGTTGGCGCATCATGATCCTCTGCCAAAGTAATGAGAATCGTAATAACCGCATATAACGAGGCTACCATTGTTGAAAAACCTGCAATAATTAACACGCCATTAAAAATGTCTGCAAAAAAAGGAATGTGAAAACCATTAAGCGCTGTAATAAATGGGCTTTCCTCAATATTAAAGTCCTTCCAAGATACAAGCGCCAAGGCAAGCATAATAGCCATTATAAAAATGACGGTTATAGCAATAATCATGACTTTTCCAGCTTTCGGTGCTTCTTTAGGATTTTTTAAATCAATGACCATTAAACCCATAACTTCAATTCCACCAAATGCATAAAAGGCATATAGCAGCCCAAGCCATAGTCCTTTCACACCTTGCGAGAAAAATTCTCCATAATTTGCATGCAATGCATCGAGTGTCGTTGATTCCGAATTAAATCCTTTTATTATTAAGACAGCCGCTACTATAATAAACATCACAACCGCCGCTGCCTTTAACGCACCAAAAATATTTTGAAATTTTTCAAAGCCCTTCATACCCGTTAGAATAACGGCTAATCCAAGTGCAGCATAAATAGACGCAGCAACCCATAATGGAAGCGCCGGAAACCATAGCTTTGTGAAAATACCAAGCGCCGTCAATTGGCTACCCATAATGAGCATCTCAGAAATCAAGTAAATCCAGCCATTACTAAATCCTGCCCAATTGCCAAAAGCTTGCTTTGCATAAGTACGGAATGATCCCTTATCTGGATTATCAACTGACATCTTAACAAGGCCATCATAGACAATATACGTAGCAATGGCCGCTAACAAAAAAGGAATCACAACAGCAGGACCACTCTTATGAATGGCCATACTTGTCCCAAGAAAAAAACCTGTTCCTAGTGTACAACCTATACCGAGAAGCGAAAGCTGCCACCAAGACAACCTCCCTTTACTTGTTTTAGATGTCATTTTGATCAACCCTCCTGCCTTTTGGCTACTTTCTTAACAATGGCAATGTCATGCAACGAATGCCACCACCGCCTTTTTCAAGCTCTGTGACATCAATTTCTATCAAATTTTTCTTTTGTAATAGTGGATGCTTCGTCCAGTGCTGCTTCGTTGCTTGCTTACTAATTAACAGTGTTTCGGGATTAAGATTAATAAAATTGATATCAGGGATTGTCTTATATTTTTCAAGCCAGTAAACATCAAAGCCATGGTGATTTAAAAATTGCTCGGTCATTTCAAAACGATTTGTTTGAGCTGTGAACACGTGTACAGGAAAATAACGCATAAAGTTTTTAGCTATTAGCAAATTAGCGTTCGTCACATTGCAACTCATATCTAAATGAAGTGTATCGGAGCGTCTTGGCAAATCAATGATGGCAATTTCCGAAAATCCTTCTTGGAAAATACGATCCTTGATACTTTCCACAGCCTCTAACGTTGTTCTCATTCCAATATTAATAAGTACGGCATCCTTATTTAAAATGAGCACGTCTCCACATTCTAAAGCAGTAGAAGGTTGTTTAACTTTTAAATTTTTTTCTGGAAACCACTTTTCTAATAATGAGTGTGCATGTGGATACTCCGGACGCCTTAGCGAACTACCCGCCGCTCCATGGAAAATGCTATTCCCTATCACACAGGCTAGATCGCGAACAAAGTATCTATTAATAAGCTGCTCACTTACTGTTTTTACATCAGTTGATAGCTCTTTCGAATAATCAATAACCTGGACACCTGCATTTTCTAATGTTGTCTTAAATCCCATGAAATTCTCCATTGCTTTTACATGATTAACAGCAGCATCCCATCCTACATTTTCTGCTATTGTTAAATCTGGTACATCTAATTTTGAAGGTGCACAAAGCATAACAACCTTAAGTTCTTCATGCTCCGACCAACAATTCGGTTGAAATGAGTCCATAATGTATTCCCCCTTTCTTCATGACTATCTTTGTTAGCGTTACCACCAAGATTGAGATTATACAAATTAAAGTAGGATTTTTTGTTTTTTAGACAATTTATATATAAGGACAATAACAAATACAAAAATGGTTGGGGGCTTCCAGGCGGTTTTGATGGAATTAGGGGAAAGCTTTGAAGATACCGTAAAAAGAGAAGTTTTAGAAGAAACAGGTTTAGTTATAAAGGACCTAAAGTTATTATAGGTATTTTTTCAGGACCAGATTATTATCTTAAAGTATCGAATGGGGATGAATTTTACCCAGTTACGGCAGTCTACTATACAATAAATGTTAAAGGCGCTTTAATTATTGATTATAAAGAATCAGAGACAATGCAATATTACTCACTAATCAATTATGCCTCAGCATAATTGCGTTTGGAATCGGCTTTGCGCTTGCACAAAGCGCTACTTTCCGATTCCGGTTAGATAGCAGATATATTGAACCATCTATACCAAAGTTAATTAAGCTTTAGAGAGAAAACTTATTAATCAAGTATTTGTTTTCTCTCATAAAGTGTTTGAAAAATTATTTCATCTCGTTGAGGGAAGGTAAATCAATTTCTACAAGTGGCTTCTCTTGTTCTACCTCCATCAATGAAAATATTGGTGATAAGCTTGCTCAGCATCCATTTCACTCGTAAATATTAACATATCATTTGTTAGCGGGTAATACGTCTCAAAGAGAAATAGCGCTAGCTCCTTTGGATTATCTGGATTGTTCACTACTGCAGCTTCCTGTATGTTTACTACTTGCTGAATAGATGGATATTGATAAAAAACGAAAACTATATCCCCTACACGATATTGCTGTTGCTTCATTCCATCACCTTCCTATGCCTTTCCACTAGTTTGGTGTAAGAAGATATTAATTATCATTAAGTTTAAAAATTATTTAATTGCAAATATTCACCTGTATAAAAGAACCGACATTATGGAACGCCTCCGTTCCAAAATGAAGCTTTGTGCCAGATGGGGATGGCTCTCTCCTTGTGACGGAATTATTTGTTACAGCAGAAGAATGCGGCAAAGGATTTATTAAGGGTGGTACAATTTAAGGCTTCTCCAAATATTCAGGCGCTCCGCCGGCTGATCGTAAAGCCAGTTTCTCTCTTAACATCAAAAAAGCAAGTCACCTTTTAATGATGACTTGCATTACTCTTCAATTTATTTCGTCAAATCAATTTTTTTATTTAATAAATAAATAGTCATACCACCAACAGTCATGGATAGCAACTCCCCAACTCCTACAGTAAACCAGGTCGCCCAAAAAGGAAAATCATTGAGAATTGTTAATTGTCCTGCAACGGTGAACATTGATACAGCAAAAACCAATGCAGTAATAACCATTTTCATTATATCATTTGTTATATTTTTCGTTACTCTGCGGCAAAGAATTAAAACTAGAAATGTCGCAATTCCACCAATAGGTACATCTAATACCCACGTTGGTGACATGAAATTTGCGAGTACTACTCCTAGAGTCACGGCTAATACATAGCGCTTGTTATATAGGGCTAGGTAGTTAAACATTTCCGACAAACGTAGTTGAACTGCCCCAAAACTAATGACTGACAATAAAACTGTTACAGCCACATATAAAGCTGCAACAAGTGCCGTCTTTGTAAGTTCGGTTACAGAAGCACGGCTGGAATCTTTTACAATAGATGTATGCAATTTTATTCTCCTTTGTAAAATAGCATATCCGCTATTTTAGTAATAACTACGGCCAAAGGAAGAGAGCTTTTCGCCCTATCTGAAGTGCCGCAGTGCAAGCTGAATTTTGCTTACTTGCGTATTATAGCAGAACAATTTACGATTGAACAATACTATTTAGTAAGCCAACCGCCATCAATCGGTATAATTGCACCGTGTATATAATCAGCTGATGGACTAGCCAAATAAAGTGTTAAACTCGCCACTTCACTTGGTTGGGCCCAGCGTCCAGCAGGCGTTTCATCGGCGACCCATTTTGCGATCGTACCATCACCTTCAAAATCTGCTTTGTTCATCGGTGTTTGAATGGCTCCAGGTGCAATGGCATTGGCACGAATTCCTTCACGGCAATAATCTAAGTCTAACTGCTTCGTATAGCCGACAATTGCATGTTTAGATGCTGTATACGCTGCGCCCCCACCGCCAGCAACAAGCCCAGCGATAGATGCCATATTAACGATTGTGCCTGATTTTCGTTTAACCATATGGGGTAATATCGTATTTGTCACAAAATAAGTACCTTTTACATTGGTATTCATAATTTTATCCCAAAGCGCCTCATCTGTATCAAGCGTTTTAGCAAAGCCATCTAATACGCCTGCGGTATTTAATAAAATATCTACATGTTTAAATATTGAAAGCGCCGCTTCAAATGCTTGCTCTACATCGTCCTTATTGCATACACTGCCTACTTTATAGGCAAATTGTTCAGGATATTGATGATGTAGACTTTCTAACCCTTGCTCATCTAAATCAAACCCGAATACACTCGCCCCATTTTCTAAAAATGCAATAGCTTGGGCTTGACCAATACCTGAAGCAGCCCCCGTTACAAATACCGTTTTACCGTGATATTCTTCAAACTTCATACATATCTCTCCTCAAAAAACAAAGAAACCACCTCATTTGAGATGGCTCTTTCGATTAATTGACAATTACCCAATCTTCCGCTAATAAATCACAGACTGTTGGTGTGAACATTGTATAGCCCTCACCACGTACATTAATTAAAAAATAAGGATTCAAAGCCTCGCCATCATGTTCGCTTTGTCCAACAAGCTTTACATATAATTCAGCACCGCCCCATCCTTTACGAATTACTTTTTCTCCCGCTTTTAAGCGTGGTAATATCTCTTCAAACGTCATTTAAATTCATCCTTTATTTACTTTCTTTATCGGATTAGTATACTGGAAATCTCAAATGTTGACAACCTAATCAATTTTGCCTCGGCATAATTGTAGCTGTCCGCAACAGATCAACAAAGCGTCCGGAATCGGCTTTGCGCTTAGGCCAGCGTGAAGTAGGTCAGTTAGCCGTTAGTGCATAGACGCAATGATTTTTGGCAACACCTTATATAAGAACTCCATTCCGATTCTGTGATATTCACCATAGGCTATAACTACTTGAAACAATTCGAGTTTAATTTAAATTCATCAACTTAGAGCTAAACTTTGATATTTCAAGCCTTCCGTAATTTTCTCTACTCACCTTATATCAATCCATTTTCTTCTTCATTTGCACTTGTTCTGTCTTTACCTCTAGCCCATTTTCCATCAAATAGCTTGCCGCTGGATTGCTTGCTAAAAAGTTAACTGTAGCTAAATTTACTTTGTGATTTGTAATGCTTGCGATAAAGTGCGGTATATGTTCTACCTTGCCTTTTTCCAATAACACTAATTGATAAAGCACTATGTGATCGATTGCTCCATCCATATACCATACTATTTTATATAACATATAACCAATCGCTTCATTATTCTCGTTGAAAAAAACTTTAGCTTCACCTTGTTTATTACTTTGCCAGCTACATTGCCAAGGAACATCTTCCTGATAAAAAAATAAATAAGGAAGCTGCTCTGGCCGAATAGTTTCCACATGAATTGCGGCTTGTTCCTCTACTTTTGCTTCATATTCGCCACTTAAAAATAGCAATTTATTTGTAATTGTATAGCCATGCTTCTCATATAACGCAATTGCTACTTTATTCTCTTTTATAGCTTCAAGCGTTGCAACTTCCACATTCTCTCTTTCATAGATGGCGTTTGTTTCTTCCATTAAAACACGAGAAACACCTTGACCGCGATAGTCGGGAGAGATACCTGTTCCACCATTCCAAGCGATTTTCTTACCATCCATTTCTCTAAAGCCATTTAATACAATACCTACAGGATTATTTCGATCAAATGCGACAATTGAAAGCTCTGGCGATAATCCTTCTTTAACGAGTCGATTTAAAAACATCTCTTCATTCATTTCTATTTGAACAAAATATCCCTCAAAGCCTTTATTCCAAGCTTTTAAAACTTCCGCTAAAGTGCACTGTGAAACTGTTTTTATTTCCATGCTTTTCTCCCATCCCTAGCTTAATTAGAGCCACTACCTAAAAGTGGTAAATCTTCTAAAGTTAATTTTTTTATTATTTCATACCCATTTCCAGGACCTTTTGGCCTAACAATAACCATTCCCATATTAGAAATATTCCCTAACCCAACACCTTCAGGAAAGCTGTGGGCAACGATCACTTGATTCGTACCCTGTGGTGGCTTTCTTTCTAACATCGATTGCAGATTTGATAATATATTTGTTTTTTCAACGATAGGTATGTTTCCACCCAATTTATAAATTTCATACCCGATTGGATCAATTTGGATATAGGCATATGGAAATGCGAGCTGTGCCGTTTCAATTGTACGACAAAAAGGACTTGCGACAATCGGTGAACTGATCGGGATTTGATAATAGCGAAGCATTTGTCCAAAGTAAATTGCCTCCCTTCGCCCAACTTCAGACAAATTTCTTTGCGTATAGCAATCTTGAAAATTTAAATTTGTCTGATCTACCCCGACAGTTGCTTGGCCATGCCTCGCATACAAAACGAATCCACCCTTTTTCAATAAAGAAAGGATTGATTTATCCAAATATTTCATCTCCTCCTAATAGAGTACCATTTTGATTATTAATAATATATGAAATGAATCGCTTAAAAAATGTAAAAATGAAAGTTAAAAAAGCGCGAGTTACTTCACCAGTAGAGCAGCTAATTTAGTCAACAAAGAGCTTGGAGCAGTTCGAGGATTATGCTAAGTTTGAAGCTTATATTTTTAAAACGGATGGCAGATGAGTTAGGAACACGGCTAGAAGGAGTAGAATCGATAAAAGCAACTACTGAATTTTTATCAAAGATGAGTGAGGAATATAAAAACTATTTAGAGAGCGTTGCTTAGAAATGCGGGCGTATAATAATTGCAAATAAAGCCGTCCAATCCGACGGCTTTATTTGCATTACTTTAACGCTTGATTTTAAAAATTTTATGAAGTTTAGAAATTTACTTTATTGGAATGGTAATTATTGCTGTTGTCTCTAAATGTTTTGATGAATCGATAGAAATTTGACCGTCGTACTTATTAACAATTTCATTCACAATAAACAAGCCTTGCCCTCTTATTTTTCCACTTTTTGTCTTTTTAGTGGAAAATCCTTGCTTGAATATTTGCCCTGCCTCTACAATATTTGGTCCGGTATTTGTAACCTTAAATTCATATTGCTTATCATCAGCTTTACAGCAAATTGTAATTTTTCGTTGCTCTTCCGGTAATTCATTTGCCGCATCAATCGCATTATCTATTAAATTCGACAAGATTTTGATTAAATCCGTTGTTTTAATTTTATTAAATGCATCCTGTGAGACTGAAAAAACCATATCAATATTATGATTTTGTGCAGTTAGTTTTTTCGTTTGTAATAATATCGCCAAGCCAGGATGATCAATATTTAATTTGAGTGACTTAATAGCCTGAACCTCTTTGGATAGTGAAGATAAATATTGTTTGGCCTGATCAGGTTTGTCTAATTGCAGAAATCCATGTAACACTTGTATATGATTTGTGAAATCATGTCTTAAAGAGGACACGGAAGTGATTAAAGTTTTAATTTCTGCTTGATATGTATCTTCTGTCGCTCCAACTTCCTCCGCTACTTCTTTTTGATACCATCTCTGTAAGAAGAAAACAGAGCAGATAACGATTAAAATGAGTAAACCATTAAAAATAAAGATAAAAAGATTGTCTTTGATCACTTTTCCCTTGATGCCATTTAATGTGTCTGCACTAATATCAATGCCTATGTATGCAATATTCTTCCCTGCTTTATCTTTGACCGGTGCACCAACAGTTAAGTAAGACCCGTATACAGGATCTGATATTACTTCTGTTACAAATGTTTCTCCTTTATAAGCTCTTTGCACTTGCATCTCGGGTACTGTACAGTACATTCCGATATCAAAGCCTTTAAATTCAGGTGGTAAACCCATAATCATTGCTTTGGATACCTTTGGATTCTCAATCTCTAATGTATAAACAAATAAGGCACCTATTTTTACTCTTGCATCATTTAAGTAATTTCTTAATTGCCAATAATAATTGTTTTTCACAGGGTTATCTAAAAATTGTTTGTACGCTTCTACATCAATTGAAGATGCAATAGAACTAGCCGCTTCGAGACTTTGGTTAGCTATTGACTCTTCAACTGTCTTTTTCATTTTTATGTAGGATGTAAAGATGTTTAAACTGGTAAACAATATTAATAAGATAGTTGATAGTAGTAAAATTAGTTTTATTTTTCGTGTTTTCATACAAACTGGTACTTCCTCATCTATAGACATGAATAATGCCTTAATTTAGTTGGGCTTGGCTTTCGCATCAAATACAAAAATCGTTAGCCGAAGTTAACATCAAGTAAACTTCTTTTTTATAGTTGTTCAATTATACCTCTGCATAATGACGTCAGGAATCGACTTTTTGTAAATACATAAGATTCCGGATTTTTCGCCTCTCTAAATAACAATATTCGTTCTATCTTATCATCCCAAGCAAGTTTTGACTATTCCCAACCCAATTATCGCCACTTACTTTTGGGCTATCTCCTTCCCATATTGATGTTGGAGAAGTCTGTCAGGAACTGATAAAATTCTAAAACAATTTTTATTTTTCGAGCGAAACACCCTTCTAGTCGCAACCATTAGTTTAATAATCCTTCCCTAGAAAGTAAACTAAAAAGCAGAACAAACTTTTATCATGCCCCCTTTATTATATTTTACTTAGTCCATTCCATCGTTTAGATCAATCCAACCTTTTAACCTTTTAGGAAGCGTTAGCGCTTCGTCCAAATAATCTTTAAAAGAAATTGTAACAGTTCTGCGTCCTCTCCTAAGATTGACAGACCCTGAATATTTTTCTTATTTTTCTCTTTCATACTCGTTGCTTGAATTGTAACAATAAGTGCTTCTTCAATATTTTTACATTGTTCTAATAATATTCGGATCAATCGTTGAAGCAATAAAGCCCCCCACCACGGTACTCATTGTTGACAAAATGTAGACCAACAACTAACCCACACTCATTCATCCCATCAAGTCTACCGATAATTTGTTGGCTAAATCCAACACTTGCATATCCATTTATTGGATGAGAAAATACAAGTCTTCCATCATATAATGTTGGTCTAAAATCATAGTCTCTAATATAATTTCCGTCTTATACCAAAGATGTACAGCCCATTTCTGGAAAGGTAATATTATAGCCACTATACATATCAATGACTGAATTCGGCGTTTGAGCTAATCCACCTTCCATTTTTTGCAAAAGACTAGGGGAATGAAATCGTAGTAGTTGTATTGCCATTTGTTCAGAGATTCATACTGTAGTGGATGACAAGTTGACAGTAGTTCTTTACCTTGCCGAAAGCCCAATTTGCCCCTTAGATTTATAACTTCTACGATTAATTCTTCATAAGATCTCATTACTTTTCTCTCCTTACCTAATAAAAGGTCAAGTGAAATAAGACATAAAAAGATCAGGCCTATAAAAGCCCGATCTCTACATTTTAAATATTTATTTTTTCCTACTCGATGTCTTTGTCTTATCCTGTACATTTAAAAATTTAGGTCGCGTACGATAACCTGCTGGAGATAAGCGAAATAAAGATCTTTTTATCTCCTGCCAATCTAAATCTGCGCCCATATTTAAGAATGGAACACCTAATACTCGTATATTCGCAGTATATAGAAGTATGAAGAACACCGAAATGAAGAATCCAAATAACCCAAAAAAGGCAGATGCTAAAATGATGATAATCCTGAGAATACTCATTGCTGTTACGATAGACTGATTGATAAGTGTATAGGCTGCTATACTGGAAGTAGCGATAACTACAATCATGGAGGGGCTCGTAACACCCGATTTAATGGCTGCATCTCCTATAATTAACCCCCCAACAACACTTATGGAACCACTAATAACATTGGGTAAATGTATATTTGCTTCTCGAAATAATTCAAACATAAAAAGCATCATTAATGTTTCAAGAATTGTTGGAAATGGGAGACCCGTTCTTGACTCAACAACTGTTGCCAATAGAATGAATGGCAATTGCTCTTGATGGTAGGTTGTAAGTGCAAGCCAAAAACCTGGTAAAAGTACACTTATTAAAATAGCTATTATTCGTAGTATACGCTCCATAGAACTTATAATAATCGGATACTCATTATCCTCACCGGATTTAAAGAGTAACATTGAATTTGTAGGTGTAATAACGGCATATGATACACCATCAACTATGATGATAATGCGCCCTCTACTTAAAGCTTGCACAGCATAATCAGGGCGTCCAGTATAATCATGTCTTGGTATAATTTTAGTACTTTGTTCAATTCTTTCCATTAATAAATCCCCACTAAATACAATATCCGTATCAATTTGCTGCAGCTGTAATTTCAATTTCTCAAGCATCTTTTGATTGACGACATCTTCAAAATAAAGTACAGCTACAGTTGTTTTGGAGCGTTTACCAAGTTCAAATGTTTCTACATTTAATGAATTGGTAGGTAATCGTTTTCGTATTAAAGCAATATTAATAAAAACATCCTCAATAAAATCATCTCTCGGACCTCTGACAACTAATTCAAGAGTTGTTTCTTTAGGCTCCCGATTTGGTTTTTTTGCGATATAACTCGAATACAACAAATTCAGATTTTCAAAATATAGTAAAACATGCCCTTTATAGACTCTAGTCATCGCATCATCTTTACTTGTTATTCTTTGAAGATGGGGAATGTGTAAATTATTTTGTATATGTTCCTCTAACAATTCCTCCGATTTTCCAGTAAATAATGATTGTACTCGTTGTACAATAACAGTCTGGAGTAACCGCTCATCCATCATCCCTTCACATTTTATCAAATGTACTTTATGTTGCTGAAATAAATATTCTTGGAATATTACATCAGCAGAGCGTTGAAATAGTGACTTCAAAGATTTCAAATTTAATTCTTGTTGCATTGAAGAAATATCCCTCATCTCCTACTGAGCCAGCTCCTAATTAGTACATTTATGAGTAATAACACAAATACACTTACGGCTATTTTCCCCATGGTCTAAAAAAATATTCAAGAAAACTTTAATGTTCTAATGCTTTTTCAGAATAATTCACCTACGAAATTTTCATACTATTATTAGAAAAACTTATCCAATCATCTTCTTTAAATTTGCCATTTCAATAGCAGACATTGCTGCATCATAGCCTTTATTTCCTGATTTAGTCCCTGCGCGCTCAATCGCTTGTTCAATACTTTCTGTAGTAACAATGCCAAAAATAACAGGTACATTTGTAGTTAGTGATACATTAGCAATTCCTTTTGCTGATTCATTACATACATAATCATAATGTGTTGTTGAGCCACGGATTACTGTACCTAATCCAATTATTGCATCATATTTCTTTGTTTCGGCTAACTGTTTTGCAATGAATGGAACTTCAAATGCACCAGGAACCCATGCTACATCGATAGAATTCTCATCCACACCATGACGCTTTAAACCATCTAATGCACCGTCTAATAATTTGCTTGTAATAAATTCGTTGAAACGACCAACTACTACTGCTATTTTTAAATCCGTACCAATTAATTGTGCTTCAAATGTTTTACCCATTGTTCTTTTCTCCTTTTATATAGACATTTTATTTTCTTCCATTATTTGTTGACGACGATAAGTGGCCAATGCTTCTATGGAAATCATTTTTAAATGATGTAGCGCTGCATATTTAACAAGGTCATTAAAGCGTAGCATTTTGCCATTGTCCCCCATAATTTCACAAATAATGCCCGCAGGAATACTATGACATAGCTTGGCCAAATCAATTGTAGCTTCTGTATGTCCTCTACGCTCTAATACACCATTTTCCTTTGCAATTAACGGGAATACATGACCGGGTCTACGAAAATCCGCAGCTTTCGCTTGTGGTTCTAGCATTTTTTGTATAGTCATTGCCCGTTCAAAGGCACTAATTCCAGTCGTTGTATCTACATGATCTATACTAACGGTAAATGCCGTTTGATGATTATCTGTATTAATACTAACCATAGGCTTTAATGCTAATTTTTGTGCAAGATCCTGTGAAATCGGCGTACAAATAAGACCTCTTCCATAGGTCGCCATAAAGTTAATTGTTTCTGGGGTCATAAATTCCGCAAGTGCGAGTAAGTCCCCTTCGTTTTCTCGGTCCTCGTCATCTACTACAATGATCATCTTCCCTTGTTTTAAATCCTCTATTGCTTCATCAATTGAATGTAGCAATATCGCCACCTCCAGTTCGTAAAATGTATTATATCCATTATGCCTCGGCATAATTGCGTCAGGAATCTTTAACTTCTTTAAAGCAGATGTTTGGACTTCTGTACCTGTCGCTACAAAAATAATTGCTGAAAGAAGTCAAAATCCGTTTTTTGCTAAGAAGTCTCTTGAGATGGTTGGTGGTTCCTGTCCACGCTTAAGTTGATGCAAAATGTATTTTCCAACTAAATCGGTTTCTATATTGACGAGATCACCAATTTTTTTCATACCTAAAATAGTTTCCTTGTATGTGTGAGGTATCAGTGATACTGTGATACCGTTTTTCTCGACATGAAAAAGTGTTAGACTCGTTCCGTCAATTGTGATGGAGCCCTTTGGCATACAGTAGCTCGTTAACCCCTTCGATAGTTCAATATCAATATAGACTGCATTTGCTAATGGTCGCTTACGCACTATTTTCCCTACCCCGTCTACATGTCCGGATACAAAATGACCACCGAAACGTCCATTAGCTGACATAGCGCGCTCTAAATTTACCGGATCTCCAACTGCGAGCTGCTGTAAATTTGTTGCGCTCACTGTTTCAGGCATTACATCCATCGTTAGCTCTTGTTCATTAAAATATATCACTGTTAAACAAACACCATTGACCGCTATACTGTCTCCGAGCTTTACGTCCTCTACCATTTTCTTTGAAATAACGGTAATTTTCATACTTTGACGATCGCTTTGCATGGTTTTTACGGTACCAATATCCTCAACAATTCCTGTAAACATTTTTTCACCTACTTTCATTCATTTAATAATTTCCGTTCAAACAAAAAACCCCTTAAATAAAAGGGGTTTGGGAGTTTATCTACATAAGACGTCAACAAATAAACCTCATGGATATAATTTTTTTCCATAGGCTGTCATCTCATCGTTCTTCTCCCATCCAGACTGTCACTGTCGGTTTTGGATTTGCACCAAATCAGCTTGCGCTCACGGACTTTGAATTTCTTCATCACCGCCGATTGGGAATTTCACCCTACCCCGAAGAACTACTGCTATTCAATTTTTTAGCCAAATAAAACAAAAACTACTTCCCGACTATAAAATGGGAAGTAGTTAACATAAAAGCATACTCAAACAAACCTTATAAACTCAAGCGAATTTAAAAAGCTCACACTTTTACCCTTCTCCCATCCAGACTATAACTGTCGGTTTTGGATTTGCACCAAATCAGCTTGCGCTCACGGACTTTGAATTTCTTCATCACCGCCGATTGGGAATTTCACCCTACCCTGAAGGATATTTTTATTTAGCTATTTCTTACGATAACACTATTTTATTTTATTATCCAGATAATTCTTAATAAAAAATTTTTCTCTAACTAATTTCGCTTTCGTAAATTTGTACTGACGTTGGGTTTTCTCTTGAAATGAAGATAATACAGCCATCGCCTTTGGTCATTATAAAAGACCAAAGGCGTAACTGTTTAAAAAGGCAATAAATTATACAGTTAAACTACCATCAACAGAGACAACAGTACCAGCCATGAAGCTTGCTTTATCTGAAGCTAAGAATAGGACCACTTCTGCTACTTCTTCTGGTTCACCATGGCGTCCCATGCGTACACGTGCCATTTCTTCTGGTACGTATCCTGTTTTTTCAAGCGTTTCACCAACACTATGGAATAATGGTGTAACGATACCACCTGGACACACAGCATTAACACGAACACCTTTATTTGCATACTCGATTGCTGCACCTTTCGTTAAACCAATACCTGCATGTTTACTCGCGGAGTATACAGCAATACTGTGCTCTAGACGAATACCTGCAGATGAAGCAGTATTTATAATTGCCCCTTTGCCCTGTTTTTCCATTACTGGAATGACATATTTCATACCTAGGAAAATACCTTTTACATTGATATCCATATAACGATCGTATTCTTCTAATTCAACCGTTGTAAATGGTGCAAACTTTTGAATGATGCCAGCGTTATTGAATAATACATCGATACGGCCATACGTGTTTATAGCTTGCTGTACGTAATTGTGAACATCCTCTACTTTAGAAACATCCACTAGAACGAATATCCCTTCAATAGGAACACACCCCAATCTCTTCTGTAATAATGGCAACTTTCCGACATAATATTTCTCTATAAGAAATATTCATTGATTTTCACCCTTGCATTACTAAACTTACATTAATAAATAACAGTAGTTTAATTAAGCAATAACTAACTTAGAATAATAAAAGCCATATTAGAAGCAACTCTATAATTAAGGAACCTCTTGTCATTTAGCACGTTACTGTATAATGGCATTTTTTTATCTGCTTGACATTAAAAAATAATAGTGATATTGTGAGTCATTGTTCTTGTCAACGTTAACAATGAACGCAACGAATATGATTAGATTCCCTTCTCACATTGGAGGTTTTATTATTGCAAAACATCTTGAAAAAAAAATCCTTTAACAAAGGTATATTTTATACATTTATCGCAATTTGCTTTATCGCTTCTGTTTTTTTCGTTTATCACAACGAAGCATTTTATGACCGTCCAATTGCAGAAGTTATAAAAACGGAATTACAAGAATCAAACCCTGTTATCGATATGTATGAAAATGAAGATCATTTATATATTCAGCAAATTACAGCTGTATTAAAAAATGGTGAAAAAAAAGGTAAGCTTATTCATTTTACCAATGAGTATTCAGCATCTGGAGCCTTTGATCAAGAGTACCATGTTGGAAATAAATTATTTGTTTCTATTAAAGCAAATACAAACAAAAATGGAGATTTAACTGGGGCTATTTTAGACGTGAAACGTGATCAGTTTGTCTTGATAGTGGCGTGGATTTTTATTGTTGCTTTGCTGATTGTTGGTAAAAGACAAGGGTTATTTTCAATCATCAGTTTAATTGTAAATTCTCTTGTATTATCCTACGCTTTAGATTTATATATATATTCCAATATAAATTTGATATTTATTAGCGGGGTATGTGTTCTTTTATTTACGGTCATTTCTTTAATTCTCATTAACGGCTTGAATGAGAAAACATATGCAGGGATTGTTGCAACACTTATCGGAACATTTATTTCGCTATTGATTAGCGCTTTAGTTCTGTGGATCACAAACGAGAACGGACTTCGATATGAAGAAATGCAATTTTTAACGCGCCCATATCGAGTGATTTTTATGGCTGGGTTATTTATTGGAGCACTAGGAGCTGTAATGGACGTCTCCATCACAATGGCTTCTTCAATGTTTGCTTTATTCGAGCAAAACCAAGATATATCTGACCAAGCACTGAAAACCTCAGGAATTGATATCGGGAAAGACATTATGGGAACGATTACAAGTATTTTGTTTTTTGTTTATATTTGTGGCTCAATCCCTATGTTGATTTTATATTTGAAAAACTCTTATCCATTAGGGCAAACACTTTCCATGAACCTTTCATTAGAATTAGCTAGGGCCCTAGCAGGTGGAATCGGTGTTGTCTTAACGATTCCGATCAGTTTATACACTTCTATTTTTTTCATTAATCGAAAGAGGGCAAAACAATGAATGTATTAGTATGGTTAACTGCCATTTTATTCATTTTAATGATTGTTATTGGTGGGAAAAAAGGTGTACGATCTTTTCTATCTTTATTTTTAAACTTTGGAGTGCTCTTTATAACTATCTTTTTAATGACCAGTCAGAAAAATAGTCCGATTTTATTAACGCTCATTGCCTGTACCGTCATTAGCTGGATTAGCTTATTTTTTATTAATGAAATGAGCAGTAAAACGGTAACTGCATTCATATCTACAATGATTACGATTGTAATTTTATTACTATTCATTGTTTTTGTAACGGAGCAATCAATGATTCGTGGATTCGGGGAAGAATCCTCCGAGGAAATCGGCATATTTTCCCTTTATATTGGCGTCAATTTTGTGCAAATTGGCGCTTCCGTTATTATTATGAGTACGATTGGGGCAATTTTGGATGTTGCTATTTCCATTGCTACTTCCATGCATGAGATTCTTCATCATAATCCTTTCATTAGCAGAAAAAAATTATTTACATCAGGTTTAAGCATTGGAAGGGACATTTTAGGTACAGATACAAATACATTATTTTTCGCTTTCTTTGGTGGTTATTTAAGCTTGCTCATATGGTTTAAAGATTTATCTTATTCAATTGGTGAAATCATTAATTCTAAAGTATTTGTCACTGAACTTATTATGATATTCTGCGCAGGCATTGGAATCGCACTCATCATTCCTATTACTTCCTCGGTAAATGCATATTATTTAACAAAAAAACGAGATACAACACAAGATGTTTCATAATTGTTGTACCTGTCACCCAGCTCAATACCAACGGATGACAGGTACTTTTTTATCCATTCAATTACATAGTAATTTTAAAGATGATTTCGTTATTGATTTCAACGCATTTTTCGGTACAATATTTACCAAGGAGATACCTTACTCCCTTTCATCAAAAAAACATTTACACTTTAGTAAAAAAATTATTCATCAATGGTAATTTACAATACGCTGTTTCATATCCTGTATAATCATGTCATTATTTTTTGAATAGGCAGTAACATTTTCAAGAAAAAAACGTCTTTACAACTAGATTATAAAGGAGAAAATTTGTAATGAAATATATTATCTTTGATTTTGATGGAACACTGGCAGATTCTACAGCAGTGTTTACATCAGCTTGGAATACGATTGCACAAAAATATAAATTTAAAGGAATAGAGTTAAAGGAAATCGAATCATTAAAAAAATTATCTATAGCGGAGCGCAGTAAATTATTCGACTTCCCAATGTATAAATTGCCCATGATTTTACCACAGTTTTATCGCTTATATCGTCAGTCATTACATGATGTTCATCTCTATGATGGCATTAAAGAAGTCCTTTTGGAAATTGATAAAAGAGGCTATAAAATCCTTATTATTTCCTCTAATTCACAAGAGAATATTTTAGAATTTCTAAAAATGAACGGCATTCATTGTGTGTCAAATGTACTTTGTTCAAACCGTATTTTCGGAAAAGATAAAGTGATAAAAAAATTTTTAAAGGACTCAGGCATTACCCCTTCTGAAGTTTTATACATTGGTGATGAGCAAAGAGATATTATAGCCTGCAAAAAAGTGGGCGTGCCTATTATTTGGGTTGGTTGGGGATATGACGCTATTGAAGTTGTATGCCAAGAAGATCCCGAGTACAAAGTAGCTACACCACAAGAGATTTTAAATATCATCTAAACGAATAGGATCATAGCGATTAAAAAATGGCTATGATCCTATTTTTATAGTTAAAAAAGTTTTGTGCCGCTGAAATGAAGGTGTCCTATTAAATAAAGTAGTATGGCTTTTCGGCAAAGCGAGGGGGTAATTACTGTTCGGACTAGGCACTTTCCGAGGGACGTCCGATGAGCCGCTTTACTCGCAATGTTCGCTCTAAGGTCCCATGCCAACAGATGTTTTTTACGCGAAAGCGAAGCGGTAGCGGCACCGAAGTTGGTCACGAAGGCGTTATCATAGGACGTGATATTTTAGCCTTCGTTCCCCTATCGCTAATCCCCAAGGGTAGCCCAGTCTTCACTCCAATCAACCACTCCATTTAAAATGCATTTTCAATCTTTCACTCTAATTAAATGGATAATACGAAACTGCAGCAAGTCTGTGCGAAAGCGAAGCGACAACACTAAATACTTATGTATGAAGAAATGTCAGCGATATTTCTTTAATATGCACTAACTTTTCTGCAGTTCCAACTAAAAAAAGACACATTGTAAGTGTCTATGAAAAATACTATGGCTTTTTCAAGTTGGCGACATATTTTTTTGCTGTTCTGATCTCAATTGTAAGAGAATTTTTACTATAGCTAGCTTTAATTAAAAATGGTACGTTCGTTGTATTTTGAAATCTAAAGTCTAAACCACCATAGGAAACTGTAGCGTCTCTTCCTTTTGGAACATACCCGACATCCAAAGAATGGTGGTGACGTTCTACAAATTTCACCGGTATTTGGTCAACCGCGTTAAATAAGGTTGAGGACGTTTGACAGATGCCTCCCCCAATGCCCATCACAACCTTTTTGTTGATGATCTCTGGTGCAGGCTGATAACCATTTACTTCATCCCTAGGTCCAACAACTGTATTAAAGGAGAAATAATCTCCACTTCCAACGATAACATTATTAATGGCCTTCGCAGAAAGTTCAATATTTTTATTTCTTCCTACATCATGAGTATTGAAGTAAGTTGTATAGGATCCAACAGCTACGTCTTCTAAATACGGAATGTCTTCAAAATTATAGCCGCTTTCTGTAACAGATAAGGGCAACTCCACTTTACCACCAGTTGCTGAGGCTTCTAATATTCTCTCTACTAAGTCACTTTCTTTTAAAACAATTAAAGGACTACCTTTAATTACTTTTCCTTGATCATCTAGCTTATCGAGTATCATCCGCTTATCATAGCCGGTAGTTTTTTCATTTCCTCGCGCCAAATCTTTTGCTAATTGTTTAATTTGTTCTGTATACGATTGTCGATCTCGTTCGTAGTCCATTTCTTTCGGTGCAATTGTTTGGATGATGGCTTTTGTTGCAGGATCTTCGATTTCAACCACGGCTGGCTCTGCTTGTTGTAAGGTAACAGGCTTTTTTACATCATCCGCTTTTTGCTCTGACGCTTGAATTTGTTGTTCTTGTTTTTTCTCATCCGCAATTTTCCCCTGACAGCCAATTAGCCCAACTGTACAAATAATACATAATGTGGTTATCCACTTCTTTTTCAAATAAAACACCTACCCTATCGATATACTACAGAGACATCTTATTCGTGTATTGCTGATAGTGTGTTTCATTTCATCATTTTTATTTGTTTATAAAATGAAAACACTCTACAAAGTTGAATTGTAGAGCGCTATTTTTTATAGATGTATGGCACGGAATCATTTTTTTCATTTAGCATATTTCACTTTAAACCTATAGATCAATACTATATAAATCCAATCATAAATAAAGATTGCAAGCGAAATAATTGTAATCAAAGGTGTTCTAAAATACAAATAAAAGCAAACTGCCGCAAACACAGTACCGATCATTTTACAAACAGCTATGCCCATTGATTGTCCACTTAAGTTCCCTCTCTGTATGAATAAGGCGATAAAAAGCCCTGACATCATCAGATTTTGGAAAAATGCTGCATATATGCCTGCCATATCTTTGAATTCATGCATCAGCGCTAAAATCGTGAAAAAGCTTACTACGAGTGTTATGAAAAAAGATGAATAAAATACCTTTCTCGGAATAATTTTTTTATACTCCTTATAACCATAAAGTAAAAATTGCGTCATAATGAAAATATCCAAAAGAAACCACAGAAAAGTAAGGATCCTTTGCAAGTCATTTAGTGGATACATAAATGAAAAAATAAATTCCCATGAAATATTGGCACAAATTGCGGCCATGGGCATCCCATATCTTTTATCCTGTATACCTTGTTTGATGATTAATATATATGTAATAATCCAAAATAGCCACATGCCTAATTGGAAGATCAGTATGAATTTTTCTTGCGTCATATCTACAAACTCCTTCCTTCTAATTCTCATTCTTCGATACTATATGTGAAGAAATCTATTGTTTATGTCATAGGAATTGTAGAAAATACTTATGGCTCAAATATTCTAAAGAGTAAGCGCCTATACATTCATTAACCAATCATATATAGTAAGACGAGGTGATAATATGAAAACTAAAATTTATTATGATAACGACCAATTTATTGCAGGCACTACCTTAAAGGATGACATCGAGCCGGAACATAACAATATGGCGCTCCATACATGTGTGAATGAAGCAGATGTGCTAAAAAATCGAAAACAATTAGCAGCTACTTTAAATTGTGACTTAAATAATTTTATTTGCACGCAACAAACACATAGTGCTAATTTCCATAAAGTCACGATTTCTGATAAAGGACGAGGCGCTGAGCAAATGGACACTGCCATTAGTAATACCGATGCACTTTATACATTAGAGCCGAATTTACTTTTATGTAGTTTTACAGCAGATTGCGTACCTGTTATTTTTTATAATAAAGTTAATGGCCTTATTGGCGTAGTTCATTCAGGCTGGCAAGGCACCGTCAAGGAAGTCACATCAAAGCTTTTCCAACATTTGATAGAGCATGAGCAATGTCATCCACAACATTTTCACGTCCAAATCGGTATGGCACTTAGTCAGCAGAAATTTGAGGTGGATGCAGATGTTTATGAAAAATTCCACAACCTAGGCTATGCCGAGGACTTTATGTACTACAATGCACAAACAAATAAATATCATATCGATAATCAGCAAACTGTCAAAAAACAATGTGAGCTTGCAGGTATTCCTACTGAGCAGATTTTAATTGATACAACATGCACATTCCTTAGCCCAGATGGTTTTTCCTACCGTCAAGATAAACAAACTGGCAGACATTTAAGCTTCATTATGCGTAAAGTACAATAGTTAAAAGGGACACTCCAATTATTTATTAATGGATTGTCCCTTTTGCAGTAGTGAAAAACAAAATGGTCAAGAAAAGTCGTTTCATTTTATCACTAAAAATTAGAGTGATATGCAAAGCGAAACGGGTGCACAAAAGCAAAAAGGATGTATCTCATAGTAGAAATACACCCTTTTAACATTTCATTTATTTATTAACTGGACGTTCTTTGCCAATTCTAAAAACATAATAGCTAATGATAACAAGAGCTAAAAAAATAATTCCTACGATAAGAGAAACTCTAGTATCCTCATTAAACCACATACCGATTAGCACCATTACTAAAAACGCAATCGTTATATAGTTTGTAAATGGTGCAAATGGCGTTTTGAATGGGTGCTTTGACAGTTGTTCACCTTTTATTTTTCTAAATCGTATTTGACTTATTAAAATAACAAACCAAGGAATCATCCCCGGTAATACACTTGCACTGTATACATATACAAATAAGTTCTTTGGCGCTATATAGCTCAGAATAACACCGATGACCAAACCAACTAGCACGCCTACTGTGCCGAAAATAGGAACACCATTACTAGAAAGCTTCGCAAAAAATTTAGGTGCCTGTCCATTCATAGCAAGCGTATACAACATACGTCCCGCACTATAAATGCCACTATTACAACCTGACATTGCCGCTGTAATGACAACAAAATTAATAATTCCTGCCGCAGCGGTAATTCCAACCTTTGCAAATGTTGCAACAAACGGGCTACCGATCGTACCTAATTCATCCCACGGATAAACTGTTACAATGACAAAGATTGCACCGATATAAAATATTAAAATACGCCAAATAATACTTTGAATTGCATTCGTAATCGTTTTTTGAGGATTTTTCGCTTCTCCTGCTGTAATCCCAATAAGCTCAACGCCCTGATAGGCTGCAACTACTAATGATAACGCAAAGAAGAAGCCTGTCCAGCCGCCTGTAAAGAAGCCTCCGTGATTCCAAAGGTTCGATAATCCAAGTGCCACACCTTCGTTACCAATCCCAAAGAAAATAAGACCAAAGCCTGCAACAATCATTAAAACAATCGTCACAATTTTAATCATGGCAAACCAAAACTCAAATTCTCCAAATGTTTTAACAGAAATAAAGTTGGCTACACCTAAAATCACCATTGCAATTAAACCTGGAATCCATGCTGGTAAATCAGGATACCAATATTGCATATACGTTCCTACTGCTATAATCTCTGACATCCCAACAATAACCCACTGAAACCAGTTACTCCACGCCGTTACATAACCGGCTAATGGGTGTATATATTTATAGCCAAACGTTGCAAAGGAACCAGTACTTGGCTCCATATAAAGCATTTCTCCCATTGCTCGCATAATGAAAAAAATAAAAATACCCGCTATACCATATGCAAGGAGCACAGAAGGCCCTGTCCATTGAATGGCGTTAGCAGACCCCATAAACAAGCCCACGCCAATAGTTCCTCCAAGAGCAATCATTTGGATATGACGTGCATCTAATCCCCTTTTTAATTCTTTATTTGCCACTAAATTACGCCTCTTTCTAAAGTTCTTTCTACGATGAATTATCTTATAATAATAATCAATTCTATTGAAAAACACAATTGTATTTTTAGGAAAAACACGATTATAGTAATAATAAAGCAAGGATTTTAAGCATTTTGGTGTTCTATCCATCACCTTGACGGTTCTTTCGGATGACTTAGGCTGTTCTTTCCACGATTTTGACGGTTACGACTTCTGCTGGGTCTTTCCGTTGCTTGGGCTGTTCTTTCCTTCGCCTTGGCTGTTCTTTCCTTCGCCTTGGCTGTTCTTTCCGTCACTTTGACTTTTCGATCAGTCACTTTGGCGGTTCTTTCCGTCGCTTCAACTTTTCCATCCGTCGTTTTGGCGGTTCTTTCCGTCACTTTGGCTTTTCCATCCGTCACTTCAGCTCTTCTTTCCGCTTTGCTTGTTCTTTCCTTCGCTTTGGCGGTTCTTTCCGTCGCCTTGGCCGTTCTATCCATTACTTTGACGGTTCTATCCACCATGTGAGAAATACTTTCAACTGGTTATAGCTATAAACCAACCAGCTTTGAGTAAAAACATACGTAAAAAACTCTATCCCATCATGAAAGGCGTGAATGGAATAGAGTTTTTTTGTTATTGTAACAACGTCTGTTCTTGGAGCTTTGCTGAGAAGTATTTGCGGGCATCTGCTGTTAGAATTTGCATCAGAATAACCTCTTCTTGACGGGCAAATTCTACAAACATTCCACTTAGATTTTCATAAACATATTTGATTTTATAGCCACTATCTAAATACTGATCTACTTTTTTTATTTCCTCTGTGCTTTGTTGATGTTCTGACATGCAATCACCTCACCTTTTTTGTGAATATCTTGGGTGGTTAATTTTTATTCAGACCTTCGATTTCTAGCAGCGGATCTGGTTGTTCAACGACATCATTCTCTTCTGGAACAACAGTTGGAGCAGGCGTTTGCTGCTGTCCAAATAGTTCATCCAAATTGTGACCGACTGTAATTCCTAAATATTTTGCATCACTTGGATCCTCTAGCTCAGCTTGAGGGTATTTTTTGAACCACCAATACTTCGCTAATACATAATATACAAGTGCCCCTACAAAGAACCCTACTAATGAAGAATAAGTGGAAAATATATTTGCCACTGCACCACCGATAATCCAAGCGATTAAACCAGCTAAGTTAAAGCCCTTCAAATATTTAAACTGACCATCTAAGTCATAAAGTGCTTTTACATGCACACGACGTTTACGGATTAAATAATAATCGGCAAATAAAATACCAACAATCGCAGTTAAAATTCCTCCGATAATTAAAAGTGCATTGACTAACACATTAAATAAACTCCATGGTTGTGCTAGAATACCAATGATTCCTGCAATAACAACCCCTACCCAAAACGGCACTTTTGGCCCACCGATATTCGAGAAAATTGTTGCAGCCGGGATAACATTTGCAGAGGTGTTAGTCGACCATTGTGCTAATACAATCATTAACAATAAGATTCCTAAAATAAAGCCACTTGCACTTTGCTGTAGTGCATTGATCGGATCAGCAGAGGCAACAGCCATATAGCACACAGCACCAATTGTCACTATGAAAGTATTTGTAATCGGCATGACGATTAATGAGCCGACCAGCTGTGTTTTATTGCGTTTGAACCAGCTGCGTTCATTTTTTGGTGCTTTAAAGAAGCGTGACAGTGAAGGCATATCGGCTGCTAGCGTCGACCAAAATCCCATATTCGCCATAATCACTACCATAAATGCCGTGAAGGCTGAGAATCCTGTTGTTGGCGCTTCCACCCACGTCCAAATATTTTTCCCTTGAGCTACTGCATTATCTGCCAATGTATAATACATCCAGCAGGAAATTAAAATGATAACTGGTGCTGCTAAATCTGCAAAGCGTTCAATAGATTTAATACCTAGTGATGTATTAAATAACTGAAGTGCTGCAAAGACAATGAAACAGACAAACCAATTATCAACACTAAATAGTAAATTTAAAATGCCGTTTATCGCTAATGCTCCAAAATAAGTATTCAGACCGAACCAACAGGCGGCTGTTACACCCCTTACAAGTGACGGAATATGTGTGCCAAATGTACCGAACGGAGCACGCATATAAACTGGGAATGATAAGCCATGTTCAATGCCTATATCTCCAATTAACGTCATAAATACACCAATTAGACAAGAGCCAATCAACGTTGCTAAAATTACCATTGGCAATGGTAAGCTTATGATGGCCGTTCCACCGATTGCAAAAGCCGCTAATACAATTGCCATCCCTATCCAAATTACTGCAAAACCAAATGTTCCAATATTTCTTTGTTGATGTGTCACTGGAAGTAAATCTGGGGATTTTAAATAATTCCCATCACGTTCCATATAATCTCTCCTTTTTATAAAAATTTCCGTGACAACTTACATGAGGTTATTCCTTCCTTCAACGAAATTGCTAAAGGAAGTTGGAATTTCAGTTTATCTTCCTTCGACCAAATACTCCCACCTTAGAAGGTAGTGCGACGAATGAAGATTAAGCCTACAACGCAATTAAGCCAAGGCGAAATTGATTTTAGACTTTTTACTTAGATAGGCTGCTAATTAAAGATTGACGTTCATTCCAAGTCATTGATGTAACTGTAGATTTGCGTTCAACCATTGTGATGGCATCATCTACAGGACAAACGATTGAGCATAAATTACAGCCTACACAATCCTCCTCCCGGACTTTCAGCATTGGGCGGCCAGCTTCTGAATATAAGTCGATACATTGATGCGATGTATCCTCACATGCAATATGGCACTTGTTACAGTTAATGCAAACATCATTATTAATTTCCGCCACGATTTTATAATTTAAATTCAAGTCACCCCAATTAGAATATCTGGAAACTGAGCGACCTACTAAATCCATAACAGAGGCCATGCCTTTATCGTCTAAATAGTTATTGAGTCCATCGACCATATCCTCAACAATACTAAAGCCATGATGCATCGCCGCTGTACAAACTTGCACGCCCGTAGCGCCCATTAATATAAACTCGGCAGCATCTTGCCAGTTGGAAATACCACCAATGCCTGAAATAGGAACATTAATTAATGGATTACGAGCACAATCTGCTACCATATTGAGTGCAATTGGTTTAACTGCAGGACCACAATAGCCACCATGTGCACCCTTTCCTGCTACATGAGGCACTGTATTCCAAGTATCTAAGTCGACACCGGCTAAGCTGTTAATTGTATTTATCATACTAATAGCATCTGCTCCACCTCTTGTGGCCGCTTCTGCCGTTACCGTAATATCGGTAATGTTCGGTGTTAATTTCACAATTACTGGAGTTTTCGCTGCCTCTTTCACCCAGTACGTTTGCTTTTCCACTAATTCAGGTACTTGACCAGAGGCAGACCCCATTCCTCGTTCTGCCATCCCATGTGGACAGCCAAAGTTAAGCTCAAGACCATCAACACCCACATCTTCTACTCGTTTAACAATCTCATGCCATTTTTCTTGCTTTGGCTCCACCATTAAGGACGCGATAATTGCGTGATGTGGAAACCTTTTTTTCGTCTCATAAATTTCTTGTAAATTCACCTCTAACGGACGATCCGTAATCAGTTCAATATTATTGAAGCCAGCTACTCTTTGTCCGTTAAAGCTAACAGCTGCAAAGCGTGAAGAAACATTTAAAATCGGATCCCCCAATGTCTTCCATACAGCACCACCCCACCCCGCTTCAAATGCACGTTGTACTTGATAGCCTGAATTCGTTGGCGGTGCCGACGCAAGCCAAAATGGATTCGGCGATTTGATGCCCGCTAAGTCAATACGTAAGTCTGCCATAGTTGTTCCTCCTTTATGCAATCTCACTTGGTTTCATCAATTATGCCTCGGCACAATTGCGTCTAGAATCGGCTTTGTGCTTAGGCCGCAGATGTTTTTTGCGCGAAAGCGTAGCGTCAGCAGCACGTGGCGTTCTTAGACTGAGTTCCTCTATTTCAGCGGATGTTTGGACAACTGCTGAAAAGCAACTTTAACTTGCATTCACCTCACCACCTATTGAGATGGGAGGTTCTGCAACTCATCTGTACCTGTCGCTACGCTTTCGGTACAATAGACACTTTGCTGAAAGAAGTTAAACGTTCATGGATCTTTTTTGCTGCGTTTTTCCCTTGCTGTACAGCGGTTACAACCATCGCCTCACCCTGACCATTTCCGAAAACGACATCTCCACACGCAAATACTTTGTCATTCGAAGTTTGCATTGTCGTTTCATCAATATCGACAACATCATTTGTATGCTGTAAGCCAAAAGCTTCAATCAATGACACGAAACGCGTTTGCCCAATTGCCTTAATAACTGCATCCACTTCAATAATAAAATTGGACCCCTTAATCTCCTCAGGTCTTTGACGACCATCAGCACCCGCTTCACCGAGCCTCATTTTTACACATTCAATGCCTACGACCTCACCTGACTCATTACCAATAATTTTTTTCGGTGCTGTTAACCACTTAAACTCCACATTATCCTGCTTGGCAAATTCATATTCAAATTTGTACGCCGTCATTTCCTTTTGTGTTCTTCTATAAAGAATTTGAACATTGTCAGCACCTAAGCGCACTGCACATGTAGCACCGTCAATCGCGGTATTTCCCGCACCAATGACAGCCACCCGCTTCCCAACAATATCCTTTGTAAGCGGTCCCATTTTTGTCTTTCTGACAAACTCTATCGCATCATGTACACCGTCTAAATCTTCTCCTTCAATGCCCAGATTCGGCACAGCTCCCATACCCACTGCTAAAATAACACTGTCATATTGCTCCAAAATTTCTTCAGCAGCAATATCTACACCGACAGTTGTGTTCGTTTTGATTTCCACACCAAGCTTTTCGATTTGTTCAATTTCCCAATCAACGACTTCATTTGGTAAACGGAACGACACTATACCAAAGCTCCCTAAGCCACCAGCTTTCGCTTCAGCTTCATAAATAGTGACCTGATAACCAATTCGACTGAGTTCACGCGCAGCCGATAAACCAGCAGGACCTGCACCAATAATCGCTACCTTCTGTCCATTGCTTTGCCCTTGCTTAAATAGCTGAACACTCGTTGACATTGCCCAATCTGTTGCATAGCGCTGCAGCTCTCCGATTTTAATTGGCTTTGTTGAGGAATTTAACACACACGCCCCTTCACATAGTTCCTCCGTTGGACAAACCCTTGCACAACTTGCACCAATTGGATTTGCTTCTAATATAGTCGTAGCAGAGCCCTTCATATTACCAGAAGCTATTTTTTTTATGAAATTTGGAATTTGAATACTCGTTGGACAAGCTTTAATACATGGTGCATCGTAGCAATATAGACAACGATTGGATTCCTCTATTGCTTCATTCTTTGTCATCCTGCTAGTCAATTCCATAAAATTACGTGTTAACTGTTGGGACATTGTATTTTCTTGATTCGGAGCCATTTCCACATCCCCCTCATGTGTTCATTTTTTCCTTTTTATTACCCTTTGGCGTAGTTGTCGCTGCTAGAACCATTGAAAAAGAGCACCACCTAGAGAGATAGATAGTCTTCTGCAGCTAATGAAGATATTACGAGACCGATTGCTCTGTTCTCCATCCAAAGCAATCGGTCATAAAGTGAAACTTTAACCAGTGGGGTTTTTATTCATCCCCACTGATTATTAGTTGAACGAATCGGGCTTTTCAGGGCAGTCCTACCTTCTTTGCTGTTGCAAATATCTTGTGGCAGGATAATGCTAAATGTTTAGTGCTTCTGCAGCCGTTGTTTTTAATGCACGTTTTATATATTGCCCGCTACCTAGTACACCAACAAATTCTTTACTTTTAATGACATATTCGCCACGTACTAGTACGCTTACTGGTTCACCCGTTACTTCCCATCCCTCATATGGGTTATAATCTACGTTCATATGATGTGTTTTCGCAGAAATTTCTCGTTTTGCCTCTGGATCAAAAATAACGATATCGGCATCAGAACCGATTGCAATCGTCCCTTTTTGTGGGAATAAACCAAATATTTTTGCTGCACTTGTGGAAATCATATCGACAAACTCATTGATAGAAATTTTTCCTTTTGCCACACCTTCTGAATATAAAATACTAAAGCGATCTTCAATAAAAGGCCCACCATTAGGAATTTTAGAAAAATCATTTATTCCTAACTGCTTTTTACCCTTAAAACTAAATGAACATTGGTCAGAGCCAATTGTTTGTAGTTGTTTTGCTTTTAGAGCATTCCATAAATGATCCTGATGGTATTTCGGTCGAAGTGGTGGGGACCAAACATATTTTGCACCCTCAAAACCTGGTTGTGCTAAAGCAGATTGATCCAAAGTTAAATATGGTGGACATGTTTCACCATAAACGTCATAGCCTTTTTCACGCGCAGCAATGATCTCATCTACTGCCTCTTTACAAGTTACGTGCACAACATAAAGGGTAGCGCCAGCAATATGGGCTAACTCAATCGCACGTTTTGTCGCTTCGCCTTCTAATTCAGCTGGACGAGTGAGCGCATGATAAATCGGCTCCTTATGACCTGCACGTCGCGCCTCTTCTACAAGCTCATCAATAACAGAACCATTTTCACAGTGCACCATAACAACAGCACCGAGGTTTTTCGCTATTTTAAAAGCTTTAAAAAGGGTGCGATCCGAGGCTTGAAATTCTTTCGCATAAGCCATAAATACCTTGACAGAAGTAATACCCTCTTGCTCTAAGATCTGCGGCAATTCGGCTTCTGTTTCAGTGGTTAAATCACCAATCATTAAGTGGAATCCATAGTCTATGGCTGATTTCCCCTTCGCCTTGTCATGCCACTTTTCAACTGCAGCTGAAAGTTTATCCTCGCCAGCCGTTAAGCAGAAATCCAAAATAGTAGTAGTCCCACCGAAAGCCGCTGCAATGGTACCAGATTTCCAATCATCATCAGTCACAGTATTGTTAAATGGCATATCTAAATGTGTGTGAGGATCAATTCCTCCTGGCATCACATATTTACCAGTAGCATCAATAACTTCTGCCCCAATGTCAGATAGATTTTTGCCAATTTGAACAATTTTTCCGTTTTCAATTAAAATATCTGCCTCAAAAACATCTGCAGCTGTCGCCACTCGTCCACCTTTAATAATTTTTTTCATTCTGCCCCTCACCCTTCGTAAAATAATGGAGAAAGCTCAATCATGACAATGTTAGGAAAATCTACTTTAATGTAACGTGTAAGATTCCCCCATACTGAACTTTGTTTGTAGCATCAACACTGTTTCTAGTAATACATCTGCTCCTTTCGCACAATCCTCAAATGTTGTTTCCTCTTCCTCGCAATGACTCTTACCATTAATACTTGGTACGAAAATCATCGCTGATGGAACAATGCTTGCAATGTATTGCGCATCATGTCCTGCCCCGCTAAACATTCGGTGAGCAGTATAACCAAAGCTCTGACAAGCCCTTTCCACTTCATTACAAATATGAGTATCAAAATAGACTGTATCTCTACCCCATAGCTTAACTGGCTTAATGCTACAGCCCATATCCTCTGTAGGAAGATTATTCAGTATGGCCTCTACCTTTTGCATGACCTCTGGTTTTTGATGACGTGAATCTATCGTAAATGTCACATTGTTCGGTATCACGGTATGAATATTTGGTGAAACATTCATTCGTCCAAATGTAAACACTAACTGTTCATCGATTTTTCCGAGCTCTTCATGTAAATACGAAATGATTTTTGAAGTTACGATCATCGGATCTTGACGCATTGTCATCGGTGTCGTTCCAGCATGATTGGACTGCCCTGTAACCGTAATCTCATAGCACACCATACCTAATACACCTTCAACAACGCCAATTTCCAACTGCTTTGCCTCTAGAACAGGTCCTTGTTCGATATGCAATTCAATATAAGCAAGTGCTTCCTTTAAGCGATTTTCTGGATCTCCTTCATAGCCACTTGCTTGCAGTGCTTCTTTGAAACTAGTGCCGTTTTTGTCGATAGATTGCAGCATTTTTTCTTTATCAAATTTCGCTGAAATAACTCCAGAACTCATCATGGCTGGATCAAAACGAGCACCTTCTTCATTCGTGAAATTCACAATCATTATCGGGATATCTAGCTCAATCTCGTTTTCTTTTAATGTTCTAATGGCCTCAATAGCCGTTAAAACGCCTAATACACCATCAAATTTCCCACCCTTTTCAACGGAATCTAAATGCGACCCCATAACAATTGGAGGAACATCCTTTTTCCCAGGTAAAATGGCATAAACATTACCCATATCATCGATTTTGATGTCCATCCCTAATTCATCACAACACTCACAAAAATAGTTTCTTGCTAATACATCCTCATTCGAAAGAGACAAACGAGTTACGCCACCATTTTCAGTAGCTCCAAATTGACTAAATTGTTCAATTAACTCTTGCAATCGTCTACTATTACACTTATACATATGCAAGTCCTCTCTTTCACAGTAGTTATACACATTCTATAAAAGATAAAAATTATGAGATATAGATAGCAAACTAAAAAAATATGTGCATCTGCACATAATATATGGTAAGTTATGTTCATAATAAGGGGGGCGAAAATGGGGACAATTCGCAAAATTGTAGAGGGAGTTCAATTCCCAATGCTAACATTAGTAGCTGGACATAACGGAACGTATCGAAGAGTTACAGGTATTAACGTAGTAGAAAGCATCGATTTAATTATGTTTTGTAGACCTAATGAATTAGTCGTGACTACAGGTATTAATTTATCTTCTGATGGAGATTCCTTAGAGCAACTCGTAAAACTAGCTTTCACTAAAAAAGTAGCTGGTTTCATTATTAATACCGGCCCATATATTCCAAATATACCAGAATCAGTTACCTCTTTTGCCAATGAACATGATTTCCCTATTTTTCACATGCCATGGAATTATCGAATAGCCGATCTATTAAAAACAACATTTCAATTTATCGCCAATCACCATCAAGAGCTTTCTATCGAAGAAAAGGTTCTTTATAACTTACTTTTTCACTACAAACAAAACGCCAACTATATTAAAGATCAATTAGCACTACTAGGTTTTCCACAAGGTAGGGAACTAGCCATTATTTCATGTACAACAAATGGTGCACAAGCTAATATTGACCGTTACGAGGTCATGATCCAATTTGCATTTCAAAATAGATATAAACGCTTCTTAAAACTTAAACATAAAAATCACCTCATCTTTTTAATCGACAGAGCACAAATCAATACACCAAATACTCCCTTCTCAAAAGTTGTTGAAGAAATTTACGACAAAATTACGCAAAAAAATGGTTACTTGGATATTATCATAGGTAAAGGAAATTATCATAAAGAGCTTGAAAATGTCCGCAAAAGCTATAATGAGTCATTAACAGTCATCCAATTAGCAAAGCTTCATAACAATCGCTTCCTATATAAATATAAAGAAATTGGTGCCTACAAAATTATCATGGCCGTGCAAAATCAAACATTAATCAAATCATATAGCCAAGACATCTTAGGTCAGCTTTATCGCTATGATGAATTGCATAACTCAGATTATGTACAATTTCTACGCATTTATCTCGATGAAAATGGAAGTACCCGTAGGATTAGTGAGCGTCTATTTATTCATCGCAACACAGTACTTTATAAAATAAAAAAAGTAGAAACGCTATTAGATATGGACTTAAGCAACCCATTTACAAAAACAAATCTCTATATTGCATTTTTGATTGAGGATGTGTTAACGCACCAATAAATTTTATCACCATAAAATATCCGTTCTAAATCCCCAAAATCTAGTTTGTTTGTGTCCATATACTATTTCAAAATGATTGAATGAAGGGCTTCTAGTAAAAATCCGCTTCGTCATATGGGCGCGCCAACCCCTTATATCTTTGCGGATTTTTACCTTAGCCATAACGAAAAAACTGACGAACCAAACGGGAGGGCACTGAAAAAGTCTATATCTTTTCACATTGCGAGGTATTCAACGATTAAATCGTTGAATACCTCGCTTTTTTCATTTGGCACTGTGACTC
>NZ_JBIVCA010000018.1:0-123890 GCF_044746345.1 Lysinibacillus sp. NPDC086135
CTGTTCGCTCGACTTGCATGTATTAGGCACGCCGCCAGCGTTCGTCCTGAGCCAGGATCAAACTCTCCATAAAAAGAAATTTGATTAGCTCAAATCGTTTTGCTGGCATCATGTTTGATGTCCAAAATTTTGTTTCGTTCACCAACTCAAGGTTAGCTACTAAAAACTTTATTGATTACGTTTTGCTTGTTCAGTTTTCAAGGTTCATGTTGATGTCGTTGTTTTCAGCGACTTCTTTATATTAACATTTAACTCATTTCATGTCAACAACTTTTTTAAAAAGTTTTTCCGTTCGTTGAGTTATTTTGTTATGTCTTAGCGACAATTAATATAATACAATATCAATTAATTAAAAGTCAATAACTTTTTATAAAAAAATATCGAGGTATTTTTCATACCTCGATAACTAGCATACTACAGTCCTTGCTCCATTTCTAGAGCGTCTTTATTTACCTTATAATGACGGTGGAATATCATGTCACTTTTCGCAACGATAGGTTCAATTTGAATATAACCTTTGTCCACTAAATATTCGACAAACACTTCTAAATCTACTGAGTAGTTCATGAGCTCATTATGATCGTGCAATTCCTGAATTGTCCAAGTCTCTTTTGTTTGCATTACTTCTAAAATATGTTGAGCGCCGTCTCGAGTACGTGAATGTATTAAAAACTCGCTTGCTAAAAATAATAGCTCTAAACGTTTTTCTATCGGCTCATTACTTGTAACGAGCTCCTCGTATAATTTATAAATCGCTGGTTCTATTTTTTTCACCTGCGCCCAAACAGTTACTTCAGGGTAAAGTCCACTATCAATAATGGATAAACGCCCCAAATGATGTAATGAATCTACTACATGATTATAAGCATCGAGATAGCTACCCTTATCAAAGTATTCTTTTCCTTCTAAGTAACGTCGAATTAACTTTGAAAATTGAATACCAGTTTTGATTTTACGACCACAAAACGGAAACTCCTGTAATTCAATTTTTAACTTATGAAGAAATTCATTACGATCAAATAATACTTTACCAAAGAAAATCCAATCGACCACTTTTTTATTTGAGCCAATGAGTAGCCATTTTCGTATTATTTTCTCGGTAACAGTATGTAAAGCTACTTTATTTCCTTCATATAAGTAATGCTTCGAAAAGACTGGCTTTTCTGCTTCCTTTACAATAATAAGTAAGACTGTATCAAATGTATCTGTCACATTACTTTTTTCCTCGCGTTTTTCCACTAAAATAACGCCTAACGTATTCGACTGACTTGCACGTTCCTGGTATATCGGACGCAAAACTTGTTCCATGTTCAGTCCCCCTCTATTTACTTGTTACCTTTTAACTTCATTCAATGGATGTCACGGATTTTCACCGTACTCAATTACACCAATACGAAATTGATTTCGTTAAAAATTCGACATACTCTAAAAGTATTCCTTCTTTCCACGTTATCAAAGCTAAAATACTTTGTTCTTATATGTTATAGTAGATTTTAGATTGGGAGGCAAGATGATAAATGAAACCTTACAAAAGTAAAATTAATAAAATCCGTTCATTTGCATTAGCACTTATTTTTATTGGCTTTGTAGTTATGTATGGGGGAATCTTCTTTAAAAACTATCCTATTCTAGTATTAATTTTCATGACCCTTGGTGTACTTTGTATTATTGGTAGTACAGTCGTATATGTATGGATTGGACTGCTCTCAACAAAAGCTGTTCAAGTGGAATGCCCTAATTGCCATAAGCACACAAAAGTATTAGGCCGTGTAGATATGTGTATGTACTGCAATGAACCATTAACACTGGATCCAACTCTAGAAGGAAAAGAGTTCGACCAATCTTATAATAAGGCAAAAAAATCCTAGCCCTTCGATAAGAGCTAGGATTTTTTCATTGTACTTTTGCAGATACATCTTTACACGATGGACAAGTGCCGTAAATTTCTAAACGATGCGAATGCACATCAAAGCCTGTTACTTGTGATGCAAAATGTTCAATTTCGTCGAGACCAGGATAATGGAAGTCGACTATTTTTCCACAGCATTCACAAATCATATGATAATGATCGTTTGTAACGAAGTCAAAGCGACTTGAAGCATCACCGAAAGTTAGTTCTTTCACTAGGCCAACTTCACGAAATACGCGAAGGTTATTATAGACAGTCGCTACACTCATATTCGGAAATTTCCCTTCAAGTGCTTTATAAATTTCATCGGCAGTTGGATGTGCCATTGTTTGAATTAAATATTCCAAAATAGCATGACGCTGAGGAGTAATACGAACACCAGTTGTTTTTAACGTGTCAAGTGCATCCTGTAAATGCGTTTCAGACATCGTCATGCACCTCTTCCATAAAGATTATTAATTGATAATAGTTATAATTAGTGTATCGAATTAAGCTTACTTCTGTCAACAATCATACACATTTCAGTTTAAGCTTCAATAACCTCGTGATAAATCCACCCTATTTTCTACATCCGTTTCACCACGTAACCACTTCTCTAAACTTGGCTTAAAAATCTCTAGGCTACGTTCAACATAACGAGATGAGTGACTTGAAATATGCGGAGATACAATGACATTTGGTAAAGTCCATATAGGATGATCCTCAGCTAAAGGCTCTTGTTCAAATACATCTAAAACAGCATAACCAATTTCACCTGCTTGAATGGCATGCACCAAAACGTTTTCCTCTACTAAGTTTCCACGACCAAAATTCATGAAAATTGCGTCATTTTTCATCGCTTTAAAATGGTCTTCTTTCAATAAATGCGTCGTCTCTTCTGTTTTAGGTAATACGGAAAGGACAATATCAGCCTTTGGTAAAGCTTCGGCTAATTGATCAAAGCTCACTATCTCATTCATATATGCTGCTTCGTCCCCCGAACGGTTACAGCCAATTGTCGCAACACCAAAAGCTTGCAATAAGCGACCTACTTCCGAGCCAATAGCCCCAGGTCCTAAAATAAGTGCTGTACTATCCCGCAACTCGGTTTGTTTCGCTTTTTTTGACCATTCACTTTTCTTCTGCTGTTCATACATCCAAGGCAACGCACGCTTAATCGCTAAAATATGGGCAAGCATTGATTCTGCCATTGGCGTTTTATGAATGCCACGCACATTCGAAACGAGTATCCCTCGTTCTATAATGGCTTGAGCTGGCATTTTTTCGATCCCCGCCGAAGCTACAAAAATCCATTTAACCTTTGTCGCATACTGTATATTTTCATCATGTAAATCTTCACCGTATGTGACAAGTACATCCGCTTGTTGTAGCTCATCGTTGGATAAGCCATTTTCAAAAATAAAATCAACTTGTGGAAATTCAGCTACTAGTGGCTCACGTAAATCCGTTCTTGGTTCAAACGTAAAATAAATTCTCATTGCTTCGCCTCCCATTCTGCTAAATATGTATATACTTCTTCAATATGATTTTTCACACGTACTTTACGCCAAGCCTTTATTAGGTTTCCTGCTGTATCAATTAAAAATGTCGAACGTTCTATCCCCATATATTCACGTCCATACATCTTCTTCAGCACCCACACGCCATACGCTTCTGCTACAGCATGATCCTCATCCACTAATAGCGAGAATGGTAATCCGTGTTTATCTATAAATTTGGTATGTTTTTTTGCATCGTCAGGACTAATCCCAAGTACAACTGCATTTAATTTACTAAAATCCTCGTGCTTATCACGGAAGTCACAAGCTTCCGTCGTACAGCCTGGTGTCATATCTTTAGGATAAAAATATAAAATAACATTTTGTCCTTTGTAATCCGCTAACTTTACTGTTTCTCCGGTTTCATTTATAAGGGAAAAATCAGGTGCTTTTTTACCTTCTATTAAAGCCATATCAATCTCCTCCTCTGTACGCTCTATTTTACTCTAAATAGTAAAACAAATCATATCCCTTAATTTCTTTGGATTTCTTACACCGATAGGTCTACAATAGATGAAGTATAAAGATTTAGGAGGCAATATATATGAATCACACAAAATCTGAAGCAGTACACACAGAAGCGCTACAGCATATCGTTGGTGGTGTAAATAGCCCTTCTCGTTCTTATAAAGCAGTTGGCGGAGGTTCACCTGTTGCAATGGCTCGTGGGAAAGGTGCTTATTTTTGGGATGTTGATGGCAACCGTTATATCGACTATCTAGCAGCTTACGGTCCAATCGTTACTGGTCACGGTCATCCACACATCGCCAAAGCTATTACAAACGCAGCTGAAAACGGCACTTTATTTGGAACTCCAACTGAATACGAGGTTACTTTTGCTAAAATGCTAAAAGAAGCAATCCCCTCCATGGATAAAGTACGCTTTAATAACTCTGGTACAGAAGCTGTCATGACAACAATTCGTGTTGCACGTGCTTATACTGGCCGTACAAAAGTTATGAAATTCGCTGGTTGCTACCATGGTCACTTTGACTTAGTACTAGTAGCTGCTGGTTCAGGACCTGCGACATTAGGTACTCCTGACTCAGCAGGTGTTACAACTTCTACTGCAGAGGAAGTAATAACTGTACCATTTAACAACCCTGAAGCATTTACAGAAGCAATGGATAAATGGGGCGATCAAATCGCCGCTATTTTAATCGAGCCAATCGTTGGAAACTTCGGTATTGTAGAGCCTAAACCTGGCTTCCTAGAATTAGTGCATGCTACAGCAAAGGAAAAAGGTGCGTTAACAATTCACGATGAAGTTATCACTGCTTTCCGCTTCCACTACGGCGGTGCTCAAAACTTATTAGGCTTAACACCTGACCTAACTGCCCTTGGTAAAGTAATCGGCGGTGGTTTACCAATCGGTGCATACGGCGGTCGTAAAGAGATTATGGATACAGTGGCTCCACTTGGACCTGCCTATCAAGCAGGCACAATGGCAGGAAACCCTGCATCCATGCAAGCTGGTATTGCCTGCCTAGAAGTATTACGAACTCCAGGTATTTATGATGAAATGGACCGTCTTGGAGCCATTTTAGAAGAAAGTATCTTGGCTGCAGCAAAAAAACATGATGTAACAATTACTGTTAATCGCCTTAAAGGAGCTCTTACAATTTACTTTACAGATGTGACAGTAGAAAACTATGAGCAAGCTGAAAACTCAGACGGTGAAATCTTTGGTCGCTTCTTTAAATTAATGCTTGCACAAGGCATTAATTTAGCGCCATCAAAATATGAAGCATGGTTCTTAACAACAGCGCATACAGAAGCCGATATTCTTGAAACAATCAAAGCGGTAGATATTGCATTTTCACAATTGTAATTTGTAAAATGTAACGGCTAAACGCTTAGTGAGAAGAGCAATATAGAACAGTTTCTAAGGTTAACTTTTAAAGACGACTCCCCTGTGAGCCGTCTTTTTCTGTAAATGACATACAAATCTATGTATTTTATGAGCACTTCCTTCTATAATGTAAAGAAGCTTAAAATTTTAGACAGAAAGGACATCCATTTTCTATGAAATTAGGTGCCCGTGTATTTAAAACTGGTGTCGCCATCGTGTTTGCACTATTTATTGCTGAGCTGCTAGAGCTACCTTCACCTGTTTTTGCAGGAATTGCAGCGATCTTCGCGATTCAGCCATCTATTTATCGTTCCTATCAAACAATTGTTGAGCAAGTACAAGCCAATATTATAGGAGCTACCATCGCGGTCATTTTTGGCTTGCTTTTTAGTCACCATGTAGTAGCCGTCGGCATTGCAGTCATTGTTGCGATCGGTATCATGTTAAAATTCAAACTTGAAAAATCATTGTCTCTAGCACTCGTTACAGTTGTAGCTATTATGGAGTTTCAAGGAGATGACTTTCTTACATTTGGTCTTATTCGCTTTTTCACCATATTAGTTGGGGTGTTAGCAGCATTTGTTGTCAATCTGTTCTTCTTGCCACCAAAATATGAAGTAAAGCTTTTCCGTAAAATTTACTTTTTACAGGATGATATTATTCGATGGACGCGACTTGCTGTTCGCCAGGCATCTGAGCATACTTCTACAAAAGAAGCATTAAGCAAATTTAAGGCTCGTATGCAACGAGTTGACACACTGTATGATTTTTATAAGGAAGAGCGTAATTATTTTAAAAATAAAAAGTTTGTAAAAGCACGTAAATTAGTTGTTTATCGTCAAATGATCACAACATCAAAGAAAAGTTTAGAGCTGCTTCATCGTCTTCATAATCATGAAAACGAAATAGCCCAGCTACCGACACAATTTCATTTAATGATTCAAGAGCGACTCGATTTCCTGCTAACTTACCATGAGCAGCTACTGTTAAAATATACAGGGAAGTTAAAGCCCGAACATTCAGAGTGGAGTAAAAACATCGATTATGTTCAGCGTAACGAGTTAATGGAAATATTCATCAAGCAGATCAGTTATGCGCATGATGAAGGCGATACTGAATTCTCGAGCTATCACTTGCTTTATATTTTATCGCGTATTTTAGATTATGAAGAAAACCTAGAGCATTTAGATACGCTCATCGTTTCGTATCAAACTCATCATGGCCAAGAGATCAATGTGGAGTTTGAAGAAGAGTTTATTTAACTTCTTAAGCAAAAGTCTCCCATCTCCATAGGTGGTGAGATGTAAGTCATTCTGACAGAAGTTAAAGCCTCCGGCGGATGTCACAGAATTATAACAAGGCATAATTGCTTAGTTGAAGCATGTAAAAGAGCGAAGGGTTGGCATTATATCCACCCTTCGCCCTTTTTTATTAGCTTTTCATTTTCGGGTCAAGCGCATCACGTAGGCCGTCCCCCATTAGATTAAAACCGAGTACCGTTAACATAATAGCTAGACCTGGGAAAATCATAGTCCACGGAGCCTTTATTAAATAAATACGGGAATCCGCTAGCATTTTACCCCATTCTGGTGCTGGCGCTTGAGCTCCTAATCCAAGAAAGCCTAGTGCTGCCGCTTCAATAATCGCTGTCGCTATCGCTAACGTTCCTTGTACGATAATTGGCGTCATCGAGTTGGGCAAAATATGCGAGAACAAAATTCTTGAATCACGCATTCCGATGGCCTTTGCTGCCACAATATATTCCTCTTCTTTAACACTCAATACTTTCGAACGAATTAAGCGCCCGAAATTCGGCACGTTAATAATGGCAATGGCAAGCAATGCATTTTGTAATGATGGTCCAAGTACTGCTACTATCGCAATAGCTAGTAAAATACTAGGGAATGCTAACAGAATATCAAAAATACGCGAGATTATCGTATCAATCCATCTTCCATAATAACCCGCAATAATGCCAAGGAAACTACCTACAATTACAGAAAGAATAACCGAAAAAAAACCTACCTTCAAAGAAATACTAGCCCCATGTATAACTCTTGAGAAAATATCCCGCCCAAAGTCATCTGTTCCAAACCAATGCTCACTTGACGGTGCTAATAACCGATTCGAAAGATTTTGTTCATTCATTCCTTCAGGAGCAATCATCGAGCCAAATATAGCAAGTATAATAAAAAATAGTACAATGCCTGCACCTACTAGGGAGATTTTGCTCTTTTTAAAGCTACGCCAGCCTTCTCTCCAAGGACCTACCGCTCGTTCACGACTTGGTGCTACATCTGTTTTTATATTTATCGCTCCAGTCATTTTTGCTTCTCCCCTCTATTTGTATTTAATCCGTGGATCAATCACCGTATATAGTAAATCCACAATTAAGTTAATCATAATAAAAATAAAAGCAATTACTAAAATACCTGATTGAATAACAGGATAGTCTCGGAAGCCAATAGCATCATAAATATAACGACCTATTCCAGGCCAGCTGAAAATCGTCTCCGTTAAAATGGCGCCACCTAGCAGTAACCCTGTTTGCAAACCGATTACTGTTAATACCGGAATAACTGCATTTTTCAATGCATGCTTATAAACAACAATAAACATTTTTTGCCCTTTTGCTCTAGCGGTGCGTACATAGTCAGAGCGCATTACTTCAAGCATAGACGACCTAGTCATTCTTGCAATAATCGCCATTGGGATTGTCGCAAGAGCTATGCCCGGTAATACTAATCGCTTTAATACTTCAGTAAATTGATCAAAGCGGCCTTGTATTAACGTATCCAGTAAATAAAAATGAGTAATGGTGGTTATTGGATTTCGCACATCTTCTCGCCCAGACGTCGGGAACCAGCCAAGCTGATTACTGAAAGCCCATTGTTCCATTAAGCCGAGCCAGAAAACGGGTATAGATACTCCGATTAAAGCAACTACCATTGCCACATAATCAAACCAAGAATTTTGAAACCATGCAGAAATAATGCCTGCATTCACGCCAACAATCACTGCGATAATCATGGCAAATAGCGCTAGTTCAGCTGTTGCCGCTAAATACAGGAAAATTTCCTCCGATACGGGCAATTTAGTACGTAACGATACTCCTAAATCCCCCTGGAAAATGCCACCTAAATAACTAAAATATTGTGTATACCATGGCTTATTTAATCCTAAACTTGCGTTTAACGCTTCGACCGCTTCTTTCGTTGCCTGCTGCCCTAAAATTACTTGTGCTGGATTACCAGGAATTGCACGAATTAACATGAAAACGATAAAAGTCATTCCAAGCAAAACTGGGATTAATTGAGATAAACGTCTTCCCATATAGCGAAGCATTTTCTTCACCCCTCTGTTATTTTCAAAATATACTTTTGTATGAAAAGCATTGAAGTCTTTACACATACTGTAGAAAGGATCAGCCTTCACCAAACGGTTCCGGACGCAATTATGCCGAGGCATAATTGATCGTTTAGATGATTGGTCTTTCATACAGAAAAAAATACCTCTAGCTTGTAAAAAGAATCCGCTAGATTCCTACGGCTTACCCGCAGAAAGCAAGCAGATTCTTTAAAATAATTCCCTCTTAAATTAAAACCTGTTTAAGACAGCCCTATAAGCCTACTTCATATCTACTGACTCTAAACGGTCAGAGCCTGTTGGATGTGCAATATAGTTTGTAACTTTAGTGTTAGCAGCTAAAATTGGGGTAGAGTAAGCAAGCGGAACCCACGGTGCATCTTTAGAGATAATCTCTTGTGCTTGCTTGTAAAGGGCATTACGCTTGTCCTCATTCATTTCAGTTTGTGCTGCAACTAATAGTTTGTGCACTTCTTTGTTGTCATAGAATGTATAGTTGTTAGAATGAATATTATCTCCGTCTAATAAAGTGTAAAGGAAGTTATCCGCATCACCGTTATCACCTGTCCAACCAAGTAAGAACGCATCCGCCTCTCCCTTTTCTGCCTTATCTAAATACGTAGCCCATTCAAACGTTACAATTTTAGATTTCATACCAACATCTGCAAAATTTTTCTGAATGGCTTCCGCAATTTTTTGACCATCAGGCATATACGGACGTGGCACAGGCATTGCCCATAGTTCGATTTCTTTACCATCATAGCCAGCCTCTGCTAATAATGCTTTTGCTTTTTCCGGATCATATTCATAGCCTTTAATGGCATCGTTGTAGCCTGCAACTAACGGAGGCATTGGATTTTTCGCCGTCTCTCCTAAGCCTTCATAAAATGCATCTACTAATGCTTGCTTATCGATTGCATAATTTACTGCTTGACGAACTTTTACGTTATCGAACGGTGGACGAGTTACTGTTAATCCAAGATAACCAACATTCATAGATGGACGTTCGATTAGTTGTAAATCTGTATTTGATTCGATTGAAGCTTTATCAGATGGACTTAAACCATCCACTACATCAACTTCATTGTTAGTTAATGCATTGAATCGTGCGGAGTTATCTGGAATAGAACGGAAAATAACTTTATCTAATTTCGGCAAATCTGCAATACGGTAATCTGGGTTTTTCTCTATTGTGATGGAATCATTTCGTTTCCACTCAACAAATTTAAATGGACCAGTACCTACTGGATGATCTTTAAGTGCCTCATCATCTTTTTCAAAAGCTGTTGGTGAAGCAATAGCAAATGGAGACATCGCTAAATTTTTCAAGAATGTTGCTTGTGGTTGGGATAATTTAAATATAACTTTATAATCACCATCAGCAGTAATCGACTCAATTACTTGCTTGTCATCTACCGTATATTGAGAGGCGTAGTATGGGAATTTATCAGCACCACCAGCTTTCCAGCGCTCAAAATTTTTCACGACTGCTTCAGCATTGAAATCAGTACCGTCATGGAACTTAACCCCTTCTTCAAGTTGCATCGTATACGTTAATCCATCTGCTGAAGGTTCCCAAGATTTTGCCAGCCCTGGCTGCAATGTTACATCTTGCTCTCCAAAGTTAATTAAAGTCTCATAGAGGTTAACCGTTACTTTAAATGATTCACCTTCTGTTACTGTCGCTGGATCGAGAGCAGTGGAATCACCGCCACGACCATATACTAATGTTTTTGGCCCACCGCTAGCTTTATCGCCACCACTTGAAGTATCTTTACTACCCGTATCCTTAGTATCTGAGCCGCCACAAGCTGCTAACATCGTCGAAAGAACAAGGATAAGCATTACACCCAAAGTCCAAAGCTTCTTTTTTTTCATTGATTTTCCCCCTAAGTTTTTTTATATCATTGAATGTTGGATTGCATCATATAGATGGCACGCAACATAATGACCCGGTTTCACTTCTTGCATTTTTGGAACTACTTGAGAGCATTCTTCTTTTTTAAATGGACATCTTGTATGGAAAGTGCACCCGCTTGGCGGATTCGAAGCACTTGGGATATCTCCAGAAATAATGAGCTGTTCACGTTCAAACGTAGGATCTGGAACAGGTACCGAGGATAGCAATGCCTGTGTATATGGGTGAAGTGGCTCAGCATATAAATCCTCACTTGCTGTCAGCTCCACTAATTTCCCCAAATACATTACACCTACACGATTACTAATATGACGTACAACCCCTAAATCGTGGGAAATAAAAATATAAGTTAGCTTTAAATCCTTTTGTAAGTTTTGCAATAAATTTAATACTTGAGCCTGTATTGACACATCGAGTGCAGAAACGGGCTCGTCCGCAATAATCAAACGTGGATTCGTCATCAGAGCACGGGCAATGCCGATACGCTGCCTTTGACCACCACTAAATTGGTGTGGATACCGTTTCACATGATATTCATTTAACCCAACAATTTCGAGAAGCTCTAATACCTTCTGTTTCCGTTCCTTTGCGTTGCCCATTCCATGAACAATAAGAGGCTCCTCCAATATTTTTCCAATATTATGCCTAGGATTAAGAGAAGCATAAGGATCTTGGAAAATCATTTGAATGTCTCTACGGGCTTTGCGCATTTCATTGTTCGAAAAATCTGAAATCATTTTACCTGCGAATTCAATCTCGCCCTCTGTTGGCTCAAGCAATCGCATTAAAAGTCGACCAGTCGTTGATTTACCGCACCCTGATTCACCAACGATACCTAATGTTTCTCCTTCAAAAACTTCAAAGGAAACATCATCCACTGCCTTTACGTCTCCAACCTGTGTATTCAAGGCACCCTTCCGAATAGGGAAATACTTTTTTAAACCATCAACTTTCAATAACACTTTCGACATGTTGCTTCACCTCCTGTTTCTCTAGTAAAAAACATCTCGATTTATGCCGCTCTGTCGCTTCATATAAAGGTGGTGTTTCTTGTACACAGCGGTCCATCGCAAATTCGCAACGCGCTGCAAAACGACAACCTTCCTGAATACTACCAGGCTTAGGTACACTACCTGGTATAGAGTAAAGATTGTCCTTTTTATAACGCATATCCGGTACTGATTTAATAAGCCCTTGTGTATAAGGATGCTTTGGATTTACGAATATCTCCTGAATAGGTGCCTCCTCTACAATTTGGCCCGCATACATCACAATAACCCGCTCGCATGTTTCTGCTACAACGCCTAAATCATGTGTAATTAATAATACGGCTGTATTTAAACGTTTATTTAAATCTTTCATAAGCTGCAAGATTTGAGCTTGAATCGTAACATCTAATGCAGTAGTCGGCTCATCAGCAATCAATACCTTCGGATCACAGACAAGTGCCATCGCAATCATAACCCGTTGTCGCATCCCCCCTGATAGTTGATGTGGGTAATCTTTTAATAATTCCTCAGCTCGTGGTAAACCTACTAGTTTCATAATATCAATTGCCCTTGCAAATGCTTCCTTTTTAGACCATTTTGGATTATGAATTAAAATCGCTTCTTTTAGCTGATCCCCAATTGTAAACAAAGGATTTAAGGATGTCATAGGCTCCTGAAAAATCATCGCCACATCTTTCCCACGAATTTTTTGCATTTGTTTATCAGATAATGTGACGAGGTTTTTGCCATCTAATAGTATTTCTCCACCCGTTATTTTTCCTGGTGGCGATGGTATTAACCCCATAATGGACAGTGATGTGACACTTTTTCCACTTCCCGATTCCCCTACAATCCCTAATATTTCTCCCTCACGAACAGAAAAATCGATATCATCTACGGCAGGAATTTGTCCATCATCTGTAAAAAAGGTTGTCTTTAAACCTTTTATTTCTAGCAGCTTTTTTCTCATGATCAATCGCCCCATCCTACCTATATTTTTACTTAATCACATTCTCTGTCACTCAATTCCCTATTTTCAGATAATTCTAACCAAAAAACATTGCTCTTTCAATCATAATTATTCTGCAATTAACATAGATTTTCTACATCGTTCGAGTTCTATATTAATAATATCTTAATAATCGATAATATTTTATAAATAAGACAAAAAAATAGCCTTCTGTTTATATTTAAACGGAAAGCTATTTTTAAATGATTAGATAGGGTTGACGTCGTTTCACTTTCGCACAAAAAACATCTTATTGCCCAAGCGGCTCATCAGACGCCCCCAGGAAGCTCTGCTCTGTGCGAAAGCGAAGCGGCAGCAACAAAGTGCCTAACCGGAACGGAAATCAACCCACGTTATGATGATGGCTAAATTTCCAATAAATTTTGGTCCATCATTTAAAACCGAGGGTGACATTTTGTTAAAACGTATGTCATGAGAATAAGTTGATTGGAGTGAAGGCCAGGCGACTCCTTGGGGATCAGCGTCACAGATGAGACCCTGGAGCGAGCAACGCGAGTGAAGCGGCCTCATCGGACGCCCCCAGGAAGCTCTGCTCTGCGCGAAAGCGAAGCGTCAGCGGCAAATGTTTTCTGTAGCGAAAGCGAAGCGGCAGCTACAAATGTTTTTTCTGTGCGAAAGCGAAGCGGCAGCTACAAAGCGCCTGACCGGAGCGGAAATCAACCCCACATTATGGTGAGCCAGAATTTTTCTATTATAACGTGGTATATCAATCTAAATGTTGCACCTGGAATAAATTAAAGTAAGTTCCCTCTTTTTGCATTAATTGCTCATGGGTTCCACTTTCAATTAATTGTCCATGATCTATAACAATAATTTTATCTGCATGTGTAATCGTAGAAAGTCGGTGAGCAATTATAATAGTTGTGCGTTCATGTGCAAGTACATCCAATGATTCTTGAATAAGTGCCTCACTTTCCAAATCCAACGCAGAAGTTGCTTCATCCAGTATTAAAATAGGGGGATTTTTTAAAAATACACGAGCGATTGCTACTCGCTGCTTTTGTCCACCTGATAACTTCACACCGCGCTCCCCGACTTTTGTGTCATAGCCATTTGGCAAGCTCATAATAAAATCATGTGCATTTGCCGCTTTTGCTGCAGCAATTACCTCTTCATCAGAAGCACCCGGCTTGCCCATTAAAATATTATCTTTTACCGAATCGCTGAACAAAATATTATCCTGTAGGACGATTCCAATTTGTGAGCGTAAAGAATGTAAAGTTACGTCTCGTACATCATTTCCATCAATACGCACCGCGCCACTAGTAGTATCATAAAAGCGAGGGATCAAACTAATAATAGTTGATTTTCCTCCACCACTCATTCCTACAAATGCAACTGTCTCTCCAGGGTTAATCGTGAAATTGATGTTGTTTAAAATTTGTGAGCCCTCTTCTTCATATTGAAAGTTCACATTGTCAAAGCGAACTTCACCCTTTACTCGAGGTAGCTCTAAGGCATTAGCCTTGTTTTTTATTTCATAAGGTTCATCTATTAATTCAAACATTCGATCCATTGATGCTATTGACTGTGTTAACATCGTTGATGAACTTACAAGACGACGAAGTGGACCATAAAGTCGTTCGATATAGGCGATAAAGGCCACCATCGTCCCGACTGAAAGAGAACCATTAATAACCTGATAACCTGCATAAGCAATTACTAGGAGAGGTGCTACATCCGTGATAGTATTTACCACCGCAAAGGATTTAGCATTCCATTTCGTATGGTCTAGTGCCTTTTCTAAAAATTCACCATTTGCTTCATCGAATAATTTTTGCTCATGCTTTTCTAGCGTGAAGCTTTTAATAATACTCATTCCAGCTACACGTTCATGTAAATAACTTTGCACACCTGCAAGCGCTTGTGATCGTTTACGTGTTAAAGATCGAAGTTTACCAAAGAAGTACTTCACACTAAATGCATAGAATGGGAACGCAACTAATGCTACTAGCGTAAGCTTAACATCCATGGCAAACATAATACCGATAGCAATAACAATTGTCGCAAAGTCTAGCCAAACATTCATCAAGCCTGTCATGATAAAGTTTTTTGTTTGTTCCACATCATTAATCACTCTTGAAATAACATCGCCAGCTCTTGTATTGGCATAGTATCTTAAACCTAATCGCTGTAAATGTGCATATATTTGTTTTCGAATATCGAAAAGCACTTTGTTACTGACATTTTGAGCGAAATATTGACGGTAATACTCAATCGGTGGTCGAATAATAAAGAATACAATGATCGTTCCACCTAACCAATAAAACAGTTCCTTTGTCTTCTCTGCATCCGTTAGACTTTTTGCATCGATAATATCATCTAACACAATTTTTATGAGTAATGGAATAAATAACGGAATCGCAAATTTCACTATACCAATTATAATCGTTAAAATAATTTCCCATGTATATGGTTTTACAAATTTCATATAACGTTTAATACTACCCAATTTATTATCACATCCTTATTAATAAGACTCTCTTAAGTAAATAGCACATAAAAAGAAATAGACATCCACAAATTGAATGCCCAAACGTATTATAGCAATATTTTGCTTCAAGTACATTTAATTTAGCTTTATTACTAACTATTTTACAATTCGATTGTTTAAGACATAAAAAAAACACCCATTAGTAAAACTAATAGGTGCAATTAATCATCTGCTTGCATATCGAGCTGAAACTTATAACGACTTGTCCAGGCATCGATGAAATCAGGTGCAAAAGGTCCTCTTTTTTGTTGAATCCAGCTAATTAATTTATCGACATTGCGCTTTAAAATTTTATCTATGACATCTGGATAAGACATTTCCTTACGATGTAGCTCATATTCATCCTCATCTAAGAGTGAATAAGACATATCAGGGAAAACTTTAATGTCTAAATCATAGTCAATATATTTAATGGCATTATTATCGAAAACAAATGGTGAGCTTAGATTACAATAATAATACACACCGTCCTCACGTAGCATGCAAATGATATTAAACCAGTGCTCCGCATGGAAATAACAAATAGAAGGCTCTCTCGTTAGCCAAGTACGACCATCGGATTCTGTCACAAGTGTCCGTTCATTCGCACCGATAATTATATTTTTCGTCCCTTTTAAAACCGTTGTTTCTTGCCAAACACGGTGGATACGGCCATTGTGCTTATAACTATGTATTTGTATCGTTTCTCCTTCTACCGGTATTGCCATTTTTGAAGCCCACCTTTTCGTCTATGCTACCTAAATCTAGCAGTCTCTAGTATATTATAGCAATGTGTACGCGAAAGGTGTAGTTAGAAAACCACAAAATTTCCCTGCGCTCTTTTAAATTTGTACAAAATTTCGATCATAACAACCTTTCAATTGGATTTTTTTTGCTTGTGTTTATAAACAAATCGGATTTTCTGAATCAAAGCCTTTCTTCCTCGCTTCCGATCAGTTCTTCGTTCTATCTGAGCAGTTTCCTCAACTACCCAATCAATTTTCTCATCTTGCTATATAAAAATTAAAAAGGAGCTGCCTTTATTAATCTTTTCGATTTTAGACAGCTCCTAAGAGGTAAATGCAATTATGCAATTACAAAGTGTTATTCACCAAGATCTTGGTTAGTTTTATTGAAGTTACCTGAAGCTTGAGCTTTGTTTTGCTCTGCTTTAGCATTTTGCTTTTGCACTTCATTAACGTCTGTTTCATAACCAAATTCTTGACTTTGACGTTGCATGTTTTTATTCGGTTGTAAATTTTGGTTGTTGTTTTGCTTTTTCATTATTCATTCACCTCCACGCTCATTATTGTGTACCGAGGTGAATGCTTTTATGCTCATAAATTTTTATAAATTTTATTTTCTTGATTAACTCTTAATTTCTCGCCAAATTTTCAGCATTGGAACGGGCATTGGTAATAATTCTATTTGCTCTCGAGTCAGCCATTCGCCCTTTACTGCTGAATTGCATTTCATAAAATAGCTATTTATATGCCATGTTAAATGTGAAAAAACATGTTTAAATGTTAGCAAATCTTCTTGCGATTGAACATTCATAGCATAATCATTAAGAAATGTATCTATTGAATCTTTACCGTGCTCAAGCATTGGAAACTGCCATAGGTTAGCTAGTAAACCTTCTGCTGTTCGCTGTTCTAATAAAAATCGACCTTCGTCATCTCGGCATACAAGCACATCGTATGTGATATACTTCATCTTTACTTTTTTTGATTTGATAGGTAATTTTTCTGGCTCACCTTCATTATAAGCGGTACAGTATTCGCGAACTGGACACAATAAACACTTTGGTGAGGTTGGCGTACAAATAAGTGCACCAAGCTCCATTAAGCCTTGATTGAAGGACGATGCATTTTCGGGATCTATCAATTCTTCAACAGCCGCTTCAAAAACCTTTTTAGTCTTTGGAACTGCTATATCATCATGAATAGTAAGCACACGACTTAAAACGCGCATAACATTGCCATCAACCGCATGTTCGGGCTTATTATAGGCAATACTTAAAATAGCTCCAGCAGTATATGGGCCTACGCCTTTTAATGTTGAAATCTCGTGGCGATTATCGGGTACTATCCCACCGTAGTTTTCTAATACCTCACGGACACCCGCTTGTAAGTTACGTGCACGGGAATAATAGCCAAGGCCTTCCCAATGCTTCAATAAGTATTCTTGCGGAGCTTCCGCGAGTAATTCTAATGTTGGAAAACTTTCCATGAAACGATTGTAATAAGGAATAACTGTGTCGACACGTGTTTGCTGGAGCATCACTTCCGATACCCAGATTTTATAAGGGTCCGTAGTATGTCTCCAAGGTAAATCACGTTTCTCAACATTAAACCATTCGACTAAAGATTGTCGAAATTCTGTTACATATGGATAATTCACAGTGACCTCCTGCGTCTTTACGATTTTATTTATGGTAAAAAGAGTATACAATTAAGAAAAGATTATCTGTCAAAAACGACAAAAAACTTCATATTTTTTCAAGCTTTAAAACAACTTTCTTAATTGTAAATATCACGTATTACGGATTATTGAAATATACATGTATGCAATTGTACTCTTTTTTGTTGCATACAAGGAGTGGATATTTTTGGATTCAGGTACACATTTCGTTATGGGTATTGCCCTCGGAGGTCTTGCTTTAATCGACCCCGTTGTAGCAGATCATTCAATGACCTTTACCGCAGTAATGGCAGGTACGATTATTGGCTCACAGGCACCTGATGTCGATACAGTGTTAAAATTACGCAACAATGCCGTTTATATTCGACATCATCGAGGTATTACACATTCACTACCAGCAGTAGCTCTTTGGCCCATATTAATTACAGCGGTTTTAGCACTTATTATTCAAGACGCAAATGTGTTTCATTTATGGCTTTGGACATTTTTAGCTGTAGCACTTCATGTCTTTGTTGATATTTTCAACGCTTATGGTACACAAGCACTTCGACCATTCTCTAGAAGATGGGTTGCACTTGGTGTCATTAATACGTTTGATCCAATTATTTTTACACTACATTGCCTTGGCATTTTACTTTGGGCATTTGGTGCAAATCCAGTTTGGACATTTAGTATCATGTATCTCATTATTATCGTTTACTACTTTTTACGCTTTACAGTCCAAAAAGCTGTAAAGAACGCTGTGCATAATACCATACAAGATGAAGAGTATGTCATTGTAGCCCCTACAATGAGATTCTTCCACTGGCGAATTGCAGCAAAATCCAAAACGCATTATTACGTTGGGCGCGCTTATGGGCGAACTGTTAATATTTATGATAAATTCGAAATAAAACCTTTACCGAAAACGCCTCTTATCGAAATAGCATTGAAAGATCGCAATCTCGCTGCTTTCGTGTCATTCTCACCATTGTATCGCTGGGAAATTTCAGAACTCGATAATGGCTTAACAGAAGTAAGATTAATTGATCTGCGTTACCGTAGTGATAATCGCTATCCGTTTGTTGCTGTCGCCCATTTAAACGATGACAATGAGATTATCACTTCATACACAGGCTGGATTTTTACCGAAGATAAACTCCAGAAAAAATTACAGGTTGGCGCAAGTAATTAAACATCAGCAAACCCTGACCAAATATTGGTCAGGGTTTTGTTATTGTACCATATCATCACTAGCATCGAGTAAATGTGCGTATTTAGGATTGCGTCCTGCAAATGCATGAAGTTTATCACCGTAGCTGTTAATTAATTGACGCACTAAATTTTCAGTGTAATCAGCACCACGATAGGAGTAGCCTGCTTTTGCAGAAGTCGATTCAAAATCACTCCATAAAAGCTCAATCCATACTCGTGCACGTCCTACTGACATTTGCGGGTTTTTTGCAAGTAATTCAGCAGTTAGTTTTTCAATTTTTTCTTCCATTTATTTGCCCACCTTTACAGGAGATAGCATGGAAACAGGTAAAGCCTCTTGATATTTTTCGCCTCCCAAGCGATGTCCCCAAGCAAAGCGACCTTTTAAATAATCCACTTGAAAAAATTCATTTTCAGAGCCGTCAATACGATACATTTCTCCAGGAATTATTGTCTCCAAATCTACTAAATAAGCAGCAGCCATTAAAGCCTTACGCTCATATACTGCGAATTCATTAATGATACCTAGCTGTTCCGCCTTACGTGCCTTTTCCTTTATCATTGCTATTTCCTCACGTAATTCGTGCTCTGACATTGCAGCATAATTTTTTTCGTTCATTCCTCATTCTCCTTCTCTTCTATAAAACGATCTATAACCTCTATAGGAAACCCCTTTTGATAGAGAGCCTGCTTTATTTTCATTTTCAATTCATAACCAGTATACTTCGATGAATACTTTTTCCAAACTTTTTCGCCTTGTCCATCAAGTAGCTGTTGCCATTCATCTTCATCTTGCTCAATCTCTATTTGACTGAGCACATCATCTACAACATTAAAAGAATAACCTTTTCGCATTAAAAAATCTTGAATTTTAGCTTTTACTTGTGTTGGGGTTTTCTTTTTTTCTGATCGAACGACCTTCTCAGCCAATTGTGTGGCAAGCTTAACCTGTTCCGCATGACTATACGTAGCAAGAACCTCATCCTGTAAGCTTTTATCAATTCCTTTTTTCATAAGGTCTTGCCTAATTGCCTTAGGTCCCTTTTTCATCGTAGCTTTTTTCGTATCGAGTAACGCCTTGGAGTAAGTTTCATCATTTAAAAAGCCGTATGATTTAAGCTTTTGGATAGCCTCTAAAATAACCGCTTCCCCAAATTCCAACGAGAGAAGCTTTTTCTTGACCTCATGCTCACTGCGCATTTGATAAGACAAAAAATTTAACCCTTTATTAAAAGCTTTTCGAATCTCATCCTCATAGGCAATTTCCTGAATGTCAAATTCCTCAAGAACTTTTCCCTTCGTTAATCCAAATTGAATGAGAATTGCCTCATCTACAGGAAAAGCGTATTCTTCGTTCAAATATATATTATAACGTTCTGGGTTGTTTTTTTGACGTGCAATTTTCGTAATAATACGCATTTGTAACACCTCACTACTGACCATTATAACATTTTTCGAGGGTATTGCTCTGTGGGAGGTATGCTCCCGTTTTGCGTGGGTATTTACTTTTATTTCGGTATTCTCTCGTTTCACGAGTAATTTCCAGTTTCGAGGATATTCTTTTAGAAAAACATCATTTTACGTTTAATTTCCTCTTCAAGATTTATGCATTAAATTAAATAGGATAATTTTTTTAAAAATACGCATTCTAATGAAAAAGAAAGGATGCGTTTTTACATGTGGAAACAGCATATTGTAGGTGCGGTCATCGCTACTTTTATTATTGCCGCGGCGATTAGCTTTAATCCATTTTCAGCTTCTGGCTCTGATGAATACCATTGGGGATTAAAGAAAGCAAAAAACGGTGAACCAGCTGAAGCTGGAGCACAGCTTGATCAGCTACTTGAGAAATATGGTGCTATTTATAAAGGTAAGCCTGATAAAAAAATTGCTTATTTAACCTTTGATAACGGATATGAAAATGGGTTTACAGAAAGCATTTTGGATACATTGAAGAAGGAAAAAGCACCAGCCACCTTCTTTTTAACTGGTCATTATTTAGAAAGTGCCCCCGATATAGTGAAACGCATGATTAAAGATGGCCACACAATCGGCAACCATTCATATGGACATCCAAATATGGCGAGATTAACGCCAGATGCTATGCGTACAGAATGGAAAAAATTTGACGATAAACTTCGGGGATTGACTGGTATAAAGCGTACAACATACTTCCGACCACCTGAAGGTACATTTAATGCGAAATTATTAGAGGTAGCAAATGCTGAGGGCTATCGTCATATTTTCTGGTCTGTTGCCTTTAAGGATTGGGAAAGGGATGTCCGTCGTGGCGCAGATTATGCGTATAATGCATTAATGGAACAGCTTCACCCTGGCGCTGTTATTTTAATGCATACAGTTGCACAAGATAATGCAGAAGCTCTCCCAAGGTTTATTGCCGAAGCGAAAAAACAAGGCTATACATTTTTATCCCTTGACGATTTAGTTTTAGAATATGAAGATTCTCCTGTCGCTTTGCAATCGTCTACTCCTTAGTTATAATGGGGAGATGATATTAAAAGAACAGGGACGTGGATCGCTTGACGCAGCAAACAACAATGGAAGTAGGACAAAAATTTCCTCTAACAATAAAAAGACTTGGTATTAACGGTGAAGGAGTAGGCTTTTATAAGCGTAATGTGGTATTCGTAAAAGGCGCTATTCCTGGTGAAGAAATTACAGCACAAGTAACTAAAACACAGCGAAACTTTGCCGAAGCAGAAATAGTAACTATTCGCAAAGTTTCAAAATATCGCCAAGAAGCGCCATGCCTAGTCTACAACGAATGTGGCGGCTGTCAGCTTCAACATATGACATATGAAAAACAGCTAATCGAAAAGCGTGATATCGTAATTCAAGCATTAGAACGTTACGCTAAACCTTTAGCTAATACAGTTGAAGTTCGCAAAACTTTAGGGATGGATAATCCATGGAATTATCGTAACAAAAGTCAGTATCAAGTACGTAAAGAGGGTAAGCGTGTCTATGCAGGGTTATTTGCAGAAGGTAGTAACAAGTTACTGAACATCAATGATTGCCTTGTTCAACATCCGATTACATCTAAAATCACAGTTGCAACGCGTAAAATTTTACAAAAACTGAATATTACTATTTATGATGGTCGTACACTTGATGGCTTAGTACGTACGATTGTTGTACGTACAGGAATTCGTACTGATGAAACACAAGTCGTGCTCGTTACAACACGTAAGGAAATTCCACATCAAGCGGAACTCATTGCACGTATTAAAAAAATCGATCCAAGTATTGTTTCGATTGCCCAAAATATTAACCGTGAGAAAACATCGTTAATCTTTGGCGATGAAACAATTGTCCTTGATGGCAAGGAAACAATTCATGAGGAGCTTGGAGAATTAGCCTTTGATTTATCAGCTCGCGCCTTTTTCCAACTGAATCCAACACAAACGGTCCATCTTTATGATGAAATAAAAAAAGCAGCAGCATTAACAGGCAAAGAAACAGTTGTTGATGCTTACTGCGGTGTTGGAACAATCGGCTTATGGCTGGCTGACAAAGCAAAAGAAGTTCGCGGGATGGATGTTATTCCAGAAAGCATTCAGGATGCACGTAAAAATGCACGAAACCATGGCTTCAAGCATACAAAATACGCAGTCGGCACAGCAGAAAGTGTCCTAGCAAAATGGCGCAGGGAAGGGTTTACACCAGATGTTATTACAGTTGACCCACCACGCACAGGTCTAGCACCAGAATTCATCCGCACGGTGTTGAAGCTAAAACCGAAGCGCTTTGTCTATACATCGTGTAATCCATCAACTTTAGCGAAGGATTTAAACGATTTATCGAAGTTTTATGATGTGGAGTATATTCAGCCAGTGGATATGTTTGCACAAACCGCACAGGTGGAATGTGTGGCGAAGCTAGTATTGAAAAATAAGTAATAAAAACGGGCGTCCTCAAAAAATGAGTGACGCCCTTTAACATTCTAAATGAGAATTTCTATTGCTTTAGCAGCTGCATCGTGGATCGATAATTTTTATATATATTCTGCGATCTCCTCATTATAATTCATCTGAGTTAGTGTTCTTCTATTATATAGAGATCCAAAGTCCAAATATTACTTATCTACAAATATTATTTGATTTTATGTTAACTTGTCTGTATAATATCATTCTAGGTGCCAAACCTATGTGACTTGGACGGAACATCCTTGTCACGCAAAGAACGCCATAACAGCACGGATTTGCTGGGCGTTTTTTTGTTTTATGAGCGGGAAGATGAGCCCCGCTCTTTTATTTTGTCTAAAATACCCAAAAGTCTCCGAGCTGACTCTCTTTTTTCCGCTTCAAGAATCATTCCAAAAAACAACGCCCAAAGACTAATAAAACAATGGCTATAGCTAGCAAAAGCATCGCCACTAATAAAAGGAAGCTGTAATTTACATATTCTAAATAAACGCCTCCTAATGGCCCTGTTAAACTACCGATACTAAGAGCAATACCGCAAAGCAGATTTCCTGTTGGTAGTAACTCCTTTGGTGTTAAGTCAGCCATAAAAGTAATACCCAATGAAAACATCGAACCGACTAATGTACCTGTAAAGAAAAATGCTACAGCTACTGCAATTTGTGAATGCTCTACAAAACTTGCAATGCCAAAAATAACAGTCCCACCAAATGAACCTATCAGCAAGACATTGCGTCGTCCTACTTTATCCCCCATAGCTCCAAGTGGTACTTGTGTCAAAATCGCACCAAATGTAAAGACTGATAAAATAATAGGAATCATATCCACACGAAACCTTTTCGTAACGCATAAACTAGGAACAAGGCATTTAAAGAAGATTCTAAAAACCCATAAACAAATGGCACTAAAAATGCAATCCACCCGAATGCAATAGCCATTTTATAACGATGCCACCCCCTTGCATGTAAGTCTCCCGTTAATCTCTCTGGTTTTTCATTTTGTAAAAGGAAGACAAAAGCCCATGCTAATAAGCACATAATCGAGGACACAATAAACGGTAATGCTTCTGAAACTTGTATAAGTTTCACCATCAAAGGACCTACCGCAAAACCTGTACTAAAAGACAAGCCGTAAATGGCCATACCTTTTCCTAAGCTTTTATGATCCGTAGTGCTTGTAATCCACGTCTGTGTTGCAAAGTGTAATGCATGATCCCCTATCCCAATGAGTAAGCGGAGGGTAAACCAAAAAGTCACACTCTTCCATAAGGGAAATGCAAGCAGTGAAGCGAAGACAAGTGCATCGCCTATTAATAGCCCCATTTTCGTAATGGCTGCTCGATAAACGGTGAGATTAATAAAGTTCCTATGTATAGACCTGTTGCGTTCAATCCATTCAACGCAGAGGATACTCCATCACGTTCGAAAATAATTGAAATTAGCGGTAATAGCATCCCTTGTGAAAAGCCTGAAATAGATACAATTAACACTAGAATGGCAAATCTTTTTTTGCTGTAATCTGAGAAGTATGTCATCATTCCCTCCAACATCAAGTCGTTTTTCCAAATAACAGCATACAAAAAGCCTTAGCGCTCACCACATGTGATTTTACGCTAAGGCCTAACTAACACTTATCTCCATTTAATTGTATAAACACGAATTTCGGCTTTTACATCGGCCGAGTACTTGTTTAAACTCCCTCCTTTTCGAGTTAGAGTTTTTTGATTTTTGAAATCAGCTCCTTTACTTTTTCTTAATATTAATTTAACACACGCCCTCAATATTGTAAATATTCGGTCTATTGATTTTCGCAAAATAATCGCTTAGTCCTAGGTGTTTACCTAAACATTGAAATTTAGTCCCAAATCAGCTAAGATGAAGGGGATGAAATGAGGTGTATCTATGTCAAATCCAATCACTGATAAAAAACAGCAAATGAACTACTTAAAAGAGCGTCTTGAAATGTTTTTAGAAGTTTTAGATGCAATTGATCCTGAAACAACTGAATTAGAGGATATCGATCGTTTAATTCAAATGATGGATGATTTAGAAGACAAAATGGAGCAATTTAATGCTCGTGAACAATAACTACTAATCAATTTCTCCTTGGCGTAATTGCGTCCGAATATCAAAATCCCGAGACATCCGCCGGAGGCTTATCTTCAGGAAGTCTTTTATAACTAACTCTTCACTTTCGTACAGAAAAGATTTGCTGAATGAAGATAAAAGCAAGCGGATGTGCTATATCCACTTGCTTTTTTCTGTTCCATTTCCGGTTAATAGCAATCCCAATTATATAGAACTTTACTAAAATCCTTTCGTTTAAGGTCATCTTTAGTAATAAAGAAATTTCCAACCCCGTCATCCCCCCACACAATATGTTCGCCTACACTATCAATCTGAAGTAACAAAATTGTTGAATCTATATAGTCGCCATATGCTCTTGGATCTTCTTGGGTAAAGAATGGATATCCGCCAATTTTATGACCTGAACTATTTAAGGTTTCATAAAATGAGTCTACTAAAATATCATTGTCTTCTATATTAGCAAGGATCTTCGCATATAGTTTTTCACGTCTAAAGTCATGTGCTGATAATGGTTCGTAGCTTGTTCCAAAAGACAATGCCATTTCTTTTTCAACTGGAAAGAATAATTCTTTTTCTTTCTCTTCAACAAATAAGAAGTCTTGAACTAATTGCAGCTCATCACTGACAATATGTTCGTGGAAAATGACGCGGAAGCCCTCCTGATTTTGGCCATTCTCAAAGTCCATCCCTAATACATCATCATAGCCATCAATAAAAAACTGTAAAATCCCCTCTTCAGGGAAATTCGGTAAATGCTTAGATACATCTGCAAAATTAATTTGTGCTAGTAATTTTAATGGTTGCCCCTCAGGACTTTTCGGATATTCCATTGAAAGAGGAAAATACGGATCACCCGCAAACTTACTTTCAAATAAAGATGTTTTTCGTTCTTCCGTTTCAATAAATACAGTGGGCTGTATCGTTTCCTCTATTACAGTCCGATATTGTTCAAATACTTCAGGTAAATTAAGTAACTTCATAATATTACCTCCTAAAGGAAATTTTATATTTATTATAGAACAAACGTTCTTCGCCAGCAATCTTTATGGTGATTTGATCAGCTCGGCTTCAAAAGTGATCCGCCCACCTAAACAATAGATACATAATTTCATATTTAAATGACCTCTTTTTGAGAATAGACCTTTAATTCCGACCACAATGAGTTGAACTCTTTTTTTCATTAGTTGAAAAGAGTATAATGTATCGTGGAAATAATCAAATTTTCTATGGGGGGCAATACTAAATGAATATCCAAACTTTGGAGAAAAGTCTTTACGATTTAATTACTGAAACATCTACTAATCTACCAAAAGACGTACGTCGTGCAATTAAGAAAGCTAAAGATGCTGAGAATGCTGGTACTCGTGCTGCAATGAGCTTAGACACAATCTCAACTAATATTATTATGGCAGAAGATAATGTATCACCTATCTGTCAAGATACTGGTCTACCAACATTCAAAATTTATACTCCTGTTGGTGTAAACCAATTAGAAATTAAAGAAGCTATTAAAAAAGCTATTTGTGATACATCTGCCGATGCAAAATTACGTCCAAATGCGGTTGATTCATTAACAGGCGCAAACAGCGGTAATAACCTTGGTGACGGTCTTCCTGTTATGAAATTCGAACAATGGGAAAAAGACTACATCACAATTAAGTTAATCCTTAAAGGTGGCGGCTGTGAAAACAAAAACATTCAGTATAGCCTACCATGTGAGCTTGAAGGTCTTGGCCGCGCTGGTCGTGATTTAGATGGTATCCGTAAATGTATCATTCACTCAGTATACCAAGCACAAGGTCAAGGCTGTTCAGCTGGCTTCATCGGTGTAGGTATCGGTGGAGACCGCTCTTCTGGTTACGACTTAGCGAAAGAACAATTATTCCGTCATGTGGAAGATACAAATCCAAATGCTGATCTTGCTAAATTAGAAGAGTATGTAGTGAAAACTGCAAACACATTTGGTATCGGTACAATGGGCTTCGGTGGTGAAGCAACATTACTAGGCTGTAAAATTGGTGTTATGCACCGTATCCCTGCATCATTCTACGTATCAGTAGCTTATAACTGCTGGGCATACCGTCGTATGGCTGTGGACATCAATCCTCAAACTGGTGAAATTATTAACTGGCATTATCAAGAAGGCGAAAAAATTACATTTAAAGAAGATGAAGTTGCAGCAACAACAGAAGATACTACTACAGATGTAGTGGAACTTACTGCACCAATTACTGAAGAGCAAATTCGCGCTCTAAAAGTTGGTGACGTTGTTTCGATTACTGGTCGTATGTATACTGGCCGTGACGCAATTCACCATCATTTAATGAGCCATGATGCTCCAGTTGATCTTAATGGACAAGTTATTTATCACTGTGGCCCTGTAATGGCAAAAGACGAAGAAGGTAACTGGACAGTAAAAGCAGCTGGTCCAACTACTTCTATTCGTGAGGAGCCATATCAAGGTGACATCATGAAAAAATTCGGTATCCGCGCTGTAATTGGTAAAGGCGGTATGGGACCAAAAACACTTGCTGCATTAGAAGAGCACGGTGGCGTTTACTTAAATGCAATCGGTGGTGCTGCACAATACTACGCAGACTGCATTAAAGGTGTTGAAGGCGTTGACCTAATGGAATTCGGTATTCCAGAAGCAATGTGGCATTTAAACGTTGAGAAGTTCACGGCTGTTGTAACAATGGACTCTCACGGTAACTCATTACACGCAGATGTAGACAAATCATCCCTAGAAAAACTTGCCCTACACGCAGAACGAGTATTCTAATAAGAGCTTTTTACGTTGAATAGTAACAATAGTTTTTAAACTGTGGAGTACACATAGCATCAGCTATACTGCAAAAACGAATTTATAACTTAATAATTTATGGCTCATCACCAAAAGTTAGGTATGACATTTATTAAAACGTATGTCAGTTGATTGAAGTGAAGACTAGACGCCCAAGCGCCTAGCCAGACCGGAAATCAGCCCCACTTTATAGTGATAAGCCTGCACAAGTTTGAGAAGCACAGAATATTCCTATGAATAACTGTGCTTTTCTTATGTTCAAAAATTATTTTAAAAATCCTCAAATCGCCTCCATCTCAATCCCGGCCTGCTTTTATCCCCACTCTTTAAAAATCCCTTCAAATTTCTTACTTTCTTTTTCCAAATACCTTTGTTATAATAATTCTAAATTAGAGAGGAGCTAATCGATAGCGATTTTCAATTAGACATTGTTTATATACATTGGTTTATATGGGTTTTGATATTGATTTTCATTATCAGGAGGAATAAAAGTGGAACACTCTAAACGAGAAAATTCTAATTTAATTGAGAAAACAAAAGAGCATGCTGAATTAATTGCTGCCCTGATAGCAGGTCTGTTTATTTTGCTTGCATGGCGTTTAGATACTAGCGGGCAAACGACAGCTTCTATTATTTTATATATAGTTGCATTTTGTGTCGGCGGATTCGCTAAAGCAAAAGAAGGCATCGAAGAAACCATTGAAAATAAAGAACTTAATGTTGAACTATTAATGGTATTAGCTGCAGTTGGCTCAGCTGCAATCGGTTATTGGACAGAGGGCGCTATTCTAATTTTCATTTTTGCCGTAAGTGGTGCTCTGGAAACATACGCAATGAATAAAAGTCATCGTGAAATTTCTGCACTCATGAACTTACAACCCGAAGAAGCTTGGCTTGTACGAGGGAACTTTGAACCAATGAAAGTTTCTATCTCTACATTACAAATTGGAGATCACCTACTCGTAAAACCTGGTGAACGTATTCCAGCAGACGGCGTGATCTTCAAAGGACAGTCTTCTATCGATGAATCCGCAATAAGCGGTGAACCACTCCCAGTGGCAAAACATGAAGGCGACGAGGTATTTGCAGGTACTGTGAATTTAAATGGCGCCATTACGATGGAAATGACAAAACCAAATTCAGAAACACTTTTCCAAAAAATTATCCAACTTGTACAAAGTGCTCAGAGTGAAAAGTCTCCATCTCAACAGTTTATAGAAAAATTCGAAGGTACTTATGTAAAAATTGCGCTACTCTCCGTTGCCATTATGATGTTTCTACCTCACTTCGTTCTCGGTTGGGACTGGACAACAACTTTCTATCGTGCAATGGTACTCCTAGTAGTTGCTTCTCCATGCGCACTTGTGGCATCCATTATGCCGGCAACACTTGCAGCAATTTCAAATGGTGCTAAACACGGTGTATTATTCAAGGGAGGCTTACATTTAGAGCATCTAGGTGTATTACGTGCATTAGCAGTAGATAAAACAGGTACTTTAACACAAGGTAAACCAACCATTACTGATTTTATTGTTCGAGAAGGATTAGACCGTGAACATGCAATAACAATCCTTGCAGGTATTGAAGCACAATCGAACCACCCACTCGCACAAGCAATTACTTTATTCGCAAGACAAGAAGGTATCACACAGTTTCCTCAAGCCACTATTGAAGATATCCCAGGTTGGGGTATCAAAGGTAACATTAATGAGGTCGAATATCTTGTTGGGAAACCAGACTTTGTTGGTCTAGATGAGGCAATCGAATTTGCAAATGGCGCAGCAGAAAGCCTTGCCTCAGAAGGAAAAAGTGTTATTTTCATTCGTGACAAAGACGGCATTGTCGCATTGGCAGCCCTAAAAGATACAGTTCGCAGTGAAGCAAAAAAAGCAATATCATTACTAAAAGAGCTAGGCATTGATGTTGTCATGTTAACAGGCGACAACGAGAAGACTGCAAAGGTAATTGCCAAAGAAGCAGGCGTGACAGAATACGTTGCAGAATGTCTCCCTGAAACAAAAGTGACTGAGATGAAACGACTCCTTTCTGAACATAAATTTGTAGGGATGGTCGGTGACGGTATTAATGATGCACCTGCATTAGCAACTGCAACTACCGGAATTGCGATGGGAGAAGGAACAGATGTTGCTTTAGAAACAGCAGATGTCGTTTTAATGAAAAATGACTTATCAAAAATTGCCTATGCTGTACGTTTATCACGTAAAATGCAACGCATCATCAAACAAAACATTTTCTTCTCTATAGGCGTTATCGTTTTATTAATTGCTTCAAACTTTTTACAGGTCGTCGATTTACCTCTTGGCGTAATCGGACATGAAGGAAGCACTATTTTAGTTATTTTAAATGGCTTACGTATGCTTAATAAAAACGCCTAAAACACAAACAGCCTCGTATCACAAAGCGTGATACGAGGCTATTCTTTTCATATTCCTACCTATTTGCTAGTGTCTCCTGCCTCATAAGTTCTTTTTTCAATACTTTTTTCTGCATCGTCGCATTTAAAATGCCACCAAAAATTAAAATAATTCCCGTGAAATATAGCCACAGCATTAAAATAATAACGCCACCAATACTGCCATATGTAGCGGAATAATTCGCGAAATTATTAATATAAAAGGAGAAAGCATATGTTACTGCCACCCAGGAAATAGTTGAAAATAATGCACCTGGCCAAACTCCCCTCAACTTCAAACGAGGAATTGTATTTGGAATAAATCTATAAATCCCCATTAAAACTATAAAAATAAGTAGCGGTGGGATCGACCAACGTGTTCTATGCCAGATTATTTCAAACTGCTCCTCAATGCCAACAATCGAAAATAAGAAATGCCCCACTTGTTGCCCAAAAACCGGTAACAGTAGAACGACAGCAATAACAACGACAAATACCAAGGTGAAAACAAGGGATAGCCCTCGATCTAGTAGACTCGCCCTAGTTTCTGTGTCATAAGCCTTATTCAAGGCTCTAATCAATGCATTAATTCCTTTGGAGGCAGACCAAATTGTTCCAAGTACCCCGACAGATAATAAACTACTATTTCGGCTTGTTAAAATTTCATCCAATGTACTTTCAATAAGCCTATACACTTCGTCCGGCATTATATTCACTAGAAATGAATACACTTGCGTCGACTTTAAATTCAAATATGGTAGTAATGTAACTAGAAAAATTAGTAACGGGAAAAAAGACAGTAAAAAGAAATAAGCCAATTGCGCTGCAAGAGCTGATATTTCTGCTCGTCGTAAGCGTAGTAGTAAATCTTGCATAAAGCCTCTTGATGTCATCACATCTACAGTATCTTCGTCCGGTGAGACAAATGATTTCACCACACCGACAGCTGAATGTATCGAAGCTTTTTTCTTCTCCATACAAATTCCCTCCTGTACGACAACTATTCTTTATTAGGTAAAGAAAAGGCTGATTTCGTGTCATTAATCATGCCTTCGATCGTGGAAGGTAAATCTTTAAACTCATCAACTTTATCAATGATTGAGTTGACATTTTCTGAAACACTTTCACATAGCACTTTAGTGGCCAATACTTTTTCCTCAACTAGAACTTGTAATTCCTCTCGGTTGGTTGCATAATACGATATTGCTTCTTTCATCTTTTTCGTTGAAGCTATTGTTTTTTCACGCGTTGTACGGTCCAACATACTTAACGCAGCACCAACTGTGGCACCAACTACGATAGATGCTAATAATTTACTTTGTCCCATATTAAATACCCCCTGCTTTAGTAAATGTATTTGTTTTTTAGAGTAATAAATCAATTATGCCTCGGCATAATTACGTCCGGAGGCTTTAGGCCAACAGATATTTTTTGCGCGAAAGCGTAGCGTCAGCGGCAGATGTTTTTTGCTCGAAAGCGTAGAGACAACTTTAGTATGATGTTGGTCACTCAGTCGTGCGTTGTTGTTGTTGCTGTCGCTTCGCTTTCGCACAGATAAATTGTCACTGGACGCGGCGTTCTTAGACTGAGTTCCTCTAATTAAGCGGATGTTTGAACACCTGCCGACAGATGTTAAACTACTTACTGCCCTTATTCTACCCAATAACAGTCTATTTTTAAAGCAATGTCAAAATACAGTGTTGACATTTTTTTTATTCAATGAAATGATATTTTCGAGGATAACGAAAGGTAGGTTTAAATAATGGATTTATCAGTACCGTCAAAAGAAAACGTTATTTATATGATTGATCAAATGAAAGACAAGCTTCGCATGGTTAATGTTGATGCGATGAAATCGGAAAATTTCGATGAGGCTAATTACGATGACCTAGTCTATTTATACGAAATGATCATGAAGCGCGATACATTTAGTCCGAGCGAGATGCAAGCTATCGTTGCTGAATTAGGCGCTTTACGCAAATAAATAAAAGTTTCTAAACAAAAAGCTATTAGCAATAAAGGCACCAAAGCCGTTTGCTAATAGCTTTTTTCTATTTTGTACTTTTTACGGCAGAACCATCCTCAGTTACAAGTGGTTGTATTAACACTTCTACACGACGATTTTTCGCACGTCCTTCTTTAGTATCGTTTGGTGCAACGGCACGGTTCTCACCGAAACCTTGTGTACTAAAGTTTCGACCATCTAACTTCGAGTTACTCTGCAATAAAATTTCTGCGAAGTTCACCGCACGTAACGCCGAGAGCTGTAAGTTAGAAGAGAAGTTTGGTCCAGCTGGAACATTATCCGTATGACCAGTAATAACAATACTACGTGGTGGATTAGATACCAACACATCTGCAAGCTCTTTTGCTATTGTCTTATACTCTGGTTTAATGTCCGCTTTCCCAGAATCAAACAGGATACTATCACGAATTGTAACAAGTAACCCTTCATCAGTCATCGCTGTTGCGAATTGACCTTCCATCTCATGAACAGCAATGAAATTATCAACACTATCTTTAATTTGAGCTAACTCCTGCTGATCCTTCAAGTAAGCTGAATTTTGTTGCGTTTGTGGTGTTTGGTCACTATCCGCATTCGGACTTTTTACCGGTGAAGGCTGATCTAAAAAGCTTGTTCCACCATCAAATACTTGATTAAACACCGCTGACATTCTCTCTAGCTTTTCTTGGTCTACTGAACTGGATGCAAACAATATGATAAATACAGCTAATAGCAGTGTTAAAATATCTGCATACGGAACTAGCCAAGACTCATCGATATGTTCATCATGCTTTTTTTTCTTAGCTTTCTTTGCCAAGGCCGCCCGCCCCACTTTCATGAGAAATTTGACGACGTTCTTCCATTGTTAAGTAAGAAGATAATTTTTGTTCGATAACGCGTGGAGCCTCCCCTTCTAAGACAGAAAGGATGCCTTCAATCATCATTCTTTTTTGCTTAACTTCGATAGCTGATTTACGTTTTAATTTATTCGCAAATGGATGCCATAAAACATAACCTGTAAAAATACCTAATAATGTAGCCATAAAAGCAGCTGAAATAGCATGTCCAAGCTTTTCTATGTCATTCAAATCTGCTAATGCGGCGATTAACCCTACTACCGCACCAAGTACCCCTAAAGTCGGGGCATATGTACCAGCTTGTGTAAAGATTGCAGCACCACTAGCATGACGTTCTTCCATCGCTTCGACTTCTTCTGTTAAGACATCACGAATATAGTCCGCATTCTGACCATCAATTGCTAATGTAAGCCCATTTTTTAAGAATGGGTCTTCTATTTCTGAAGCTTTACTCTCAAGCGCCAATAGACCTTCACGGCGAGCTAAATCAGCCCATTGTGAAAACATCTTAATAATCTCAATATCATCCGCTAATTTTGTTTCTTTAAAAAGAATTTTAAATAGCTTTGGTACACGCTTTAACTCCTTCATTGGGAAGGCAATTGTTACTGCGGAAATTGTACCGAAGATGATAATTAGAATGGCAGCTGGGTTATAAAATGCACCTAAACTTACACCCTTTAGCACCATTCCTGTTAATAGCGCTACTAGCGCAAGTATTAACCCTACAATCGACGATATATCCATTCTAGAACCTCCAAATCTCCTATTAAGCTTTATTTCGTCCTTTTTTCCATAATTTTAATATAGTATAAATGTATTTCACATTTTTTTCGATGAAATAAATACTTTTTATTCACCTTTCGACCATATTTGATTATATTGAATTAAGAATAATACACTAAATTGTCTTCATTTGAAAAAAATTAAGAATTTGTTATTATTCTTCGACACAAAATTACTAAAAAATGCTTGATTAGTCATAAAATTAGGATTAAATATCCAAAAAAATCCACGCATTCATATGAGTAATTCGACTGAAAACAAAAAACCACCTCAAATAATCGCTAAAACATCGCATAAAAATGGTATAAAACAGTTTAATGTCTATTTATCCGACAACATACTTTTTTCGCACTCGCTATGAAAACGCTCCAAAAGACTCATTTAATTTCTTCCCATATTTAATCAATTATGCCTCGGCATAATTGCATCATTCGGCTTTGTGCTGGCACAAAGAACTTCTTTCACCAACTAAAGACGGAGAGACTTCTATACCTGCCGCTACGCTTTCGGTACAAAAAACGTCGCGGCTAAGCACGGACAAGAAAATTTAAAATCAATTATTTCAACAGACGAAATGCACAAAGCTCAGTACATTACTTTATGATTATTTCTAGGCAACAGAATATAGAAAGCGCCACTACTATTAGGTAAAAACAATCACTTTTCCATATTATCAACTGGACAATTCAAGTAATTTATCCCTACTAATATTAGTCTGAACTAGGTGTGTTGTGGATGTCATAAATTCTCCTTAGATTTTCCTAGTAACCTATTGTATAATTACTTTAGATAATATTGTAGATTATTTTAGTAGAGAGGGGCTTTTATTATGTTCGTAACGACTGTACTAGGCTTTAGTGTCGTATTATTAATCTCTTTGGCATTCTTCATCCACTACCTACAAGTTGGTTTAGATTCTAAGTCTTCAGTGACTGTAGATCCAAAACCAAACGAAAAATTTTAATTTTGTTGAAAACAGCTACAGTAAGTAGCTGTTTTTTTATTATCTTCCGGCAGATTTTACGGCTATTTAATTATTTCGATTCGCTAAATAAATTACTAAACTTCTTTTTTTTTCGTAAAAAATCGCGTGAATATTGTCATTATTATTTGCATATTTAAAGTTTTGCTCTAAAATAATTCCTGTAAGGGAGGGAGCAATCTTTCATGACAATGTTACAAGATATTCTTAAGTTTAATGAAGATTTCGTTCAAGAAAAGAAATATGAGCCTTTTATTACAACAAAGTATCCTGATAAGCGCATCGTTGTGTTATCTTGTATGGATACACGACTTGTAGAGCTGTTACCTAAAGCTATGAATTTGCGTAATGGCGACGTAAAGATCGTTAAAAGTGCTGGGGCATTAGTTAGTCACCCTTTTGGTGCAATTATGCGTAGTTTACTTGTAGCTGTTTATGAACTACAAGCAGATGAGGTGTATGTTGTTGGACATTACGACTGCGGTATGAGTGCAGTTGACCCAGAAGCCATGTTAAATAAAATGGTTGCTAGAGGGATTACCCCTGAAACTATCGACACGATTGAATATTCAGGTTTTGATTTAAAAGAGTTTTTACGTGGCTTTGGTGACGTAGCAACAAGTGTAAAGAAAAGCGTTGATACTATTCGCAATCACCCGTTAATGGTTAAAGACGTACCTGTTCATGGATTAGTGATTGATCCAAATACAGGTCGCCTTGATTTAATCATAGACGGTAGCAAACAATAATAAAAATAGAAGCGTCTATCCTTCAATACTGAAAGATAGACGCTTCTTTTTATTGACCCTCTAAACGTGCATACATATAATGATCCACCCATTTACCATTAATGTACAGCAGCTTTCTCAAAAGACCCTCACGCTGGAATCCAGCCTTTTCTAAGACTCGGATAGAAGAATTATTTTGTGTTGAAACATAAGCCTCTACTCGATGTAAGCCTACTTGCTCGAACGCAAATTGCACGACCATATTAACTGCTTCCGTGACGATCCCTTTTCCAATATAAATTTCATCCATCGCATAACCAACAAACGCACTAGAATACGGTAAACGTTTTACTGCATAAAGAGCAATATGTCCTATTAAATTATTTGTACCCGGCTCAAAAATACCAAAGGAAAATTCCCTCTTTGAGTCCATTAAGTATAAGCATTCTTGAATTTTTTTATATTGAGCATTAATTGTATAATATTCAGGGCGTTGTAACGGCTCATGTGTAGACCAAAAGTATTTATTGCGACTTACGAGATCGGTTAAACTTTGTGCATCTTTTTCATAAAATGTGCGAATGTAGCATTTCCCTCCTTGAATTGATACCACATTTTCACCCTTTTTCCTTAATAATCTCCAAATTTTAAGCACCATTTTTCCACACTAACCTTCCGATAATTATCAATACGTTTTAATGCCTGCGTTCATTTACCAATGGAAGAAACACCCACTAATTGCAATTTTACTTTATTGTATGTAAAAAAAGATGCTGCTACAACTAAAACATCTCGTCTTGTTGTTACAGCATCTATATCATTATTTCACTTTTTGTTTTTTAGGCTTCTCCTCTAGCAATTCAAGGCTAGACGATTCCGCATCTTCTAAATGTGCTGTGTCTAAAACATTCGTTAAATGTAGGCCACGTTTTTTTGCCTCACATTCGATATGTGCTAGTGTTTCTTGCAGCACTTGAACACGAGCATATTTTTTATCATCTCCTTGTATTAGAACCCACGGAGCACTTTTCTTATCGGTCTTCGCAAACATTTCATTTGCAGCTTCTATATATTGAGGTGTTTTTTCGCGATTTCGCCAGTCTTCATCTGTTAGCTTCCAAGACTTATATGGATCCTCTTCACGTTCTCTAAAACGGTTAAGCTGCTCCTCATCAGATACTTGAAGCCAAAACTTAATAACAATATAATCCCCTGCTGTTAAAATCTTTTCAAAGTTATTAATTTCTTCGTATGCACGAGACCACTCTTCATTTGTTGCAAATCCTTCAATTCGCTCAACTAATACACGACCATACCATGAGCGATCAAAAATAGCGATTTGTCCATGTTGTGGCAGCTTTCGCCAAAAACGTTGTAAATAATTGTAGCGTAGTTCATGAGGCTGAGGTGCTGCAATTGGGTGCACGACATAGCCACGCGGATCAGCACGTTCAATTAGACGCTTAATAGCGCCACCCTTACCAGCAGCATCCATACCTTCAAATACTAGAATTAATCCAATTTTATTTTTTAATAAAAACTGTTGAGCATTTAACATTTCATATTGGAGTACTTTTAATTTCTTTTTGTACATTTTCTTATCCAGTTTCACTGATAAATCTAGATCATTTAAATTTTGAGTCATTAAAACTTCACTCCTTACATTCGAATATTTTCATTGTACTAAAGAAGTATATGGATAACTATCCAAATGGTAAATTGTAGATATTTTTAACGAAACACGCGATACATCGTTGGAAATTTCCGTTATAATGAAAATATAATGTTCAGTCCTATACTTATTTGTCTTTTCCCTATACAATTTAACACGAAGGGAGAGAAAACATGCCTCGATTTTTTTTGATGACAATAACTTTTATTGTCTCACTCATCCTAACCTTTTCATCCTATTTCATGAAAATAAACGATCATTCTTTTTTAGAGATCTTAAATCGTTTTCCAGTAATATTTGCACCGTTTAATGTTAGTTATATGATTTGGATTGTGGTTTACATGTTACTTGGTTATTGGTTAGTCATGAACCTAAAAAAGACATCTATTAAACAGACTGTTCTCTTTAGTAGCATATGTATCATGCAGGCGTTAGCAATTGTTGTTTGGCATCACGAACTATTTATCATGTCAATTATCAGTACGTTTGTTTTAGTACTGTATTTATTTAAGTTGTACAAAGCGTACCCTCTTAGCAATAATTCACTCACAGGTCGTATACCCTTCTCGGTTTATTTAGCATGGATTACATTTAGCCTAATGACAAATGTAAGCTTCATGTTAACATCTTATCAATGGAATGGTCTTGGCCTTAGTGATCCACTTTGGGCAGTTATTTTACTGACCATTGGAGCGGCAATAGCGCTACATATTCGATTCCATTATTTTGATATTATCTACCCAAGTGTATTTATCTGGTCCTATATCGGGGTCGCATTACATAATGGTTTCGATGAGCTACTTGTGACAACTGCAGCCTTGTTTTTATGTGGAGTGCTACTTGTCGGTATATTATTTATTAAAAAAAATCCTGCCTACCAAAAATAAATTGGTTAGCAGGATTTTCAGCTTTTTTATTGTTCATCTAGAGAAGTTAAAATAATTGGTTTGTCTTTAGTAACGATAATTGAATGCTCAATTTGAGCGACTAATGATTTGTCTGGCGTAATGAATGTCCAGCCATCACCAGATTCTACAATATGCTCCGCTTTCGCTGAGATAAATGGCTCGACTGCAAGCACCATGCCTTCTTTCATAATTGTTGAATCCCAAGCATCATAGTAGTTTAAAATATGATTTGGCTCATCATGTAAAGAACGACCTAAACCATGACCTGTTAGGTTCATAATCACTGTTAAATCATTGGCATATGCTTCACGCTCAACAGCTTTACCGATTTGGTTTAATTTTGATCCAGCTTTTACTTTTGTCATCGCACGGTCGAAAGCACTTTTGGCTACGTGACATAGCTTTTCTTTATCCTCATAGCCTTCGCCAACTACAAATGAAATGCCCGTATCAGCAAAGTAGCCATTTAGTGACCCAGATACGTCTATATTTACGATATCTCCCTCGTTAATCACACGTTTACCAGGAATACCATGTGCGACTTCCTCATTCACACTAATACATGTGTAGCCTGGGAAATCATACTCCCCTTTAGGTCCAGAAATTGCTCCTGCTTCAGCAAACATACGACCTGCAATTTCATCTAATTCAAGTGTTGTTACACCTGGTTTTGTAGCAGCCTTCATTGCCTCACGAATTTCAGCACAAATACGGCCGATTTTTTTAAATGCTTCAATCTCTTCTTGCGTTTTTACAATCATTTTTAACGTCCCTTTCATCTAATATCTACTATTTAATATAACATAACTTTTTATACATAAAACGCTAAACGCTTTAAATATTATATGCCATCATAAATTGTAAAGTGCCGACATCTCCATAATGTGAGGTTGATTTCCGTTCCGGCTGGGCGCTTTCCTGGGGGCGTCCGATGAGCCGCTTCACTCGCGATGCTCGCTGCAGGGTCTCATCTGTGACGCTAATCCCCGAGGAGTCGCCCATCCTCCACTCCAATCAACAAATATACAATGTATACTTTTCAACAAATGTCATCCCTTGCTAGCTAAAAAACAAAGGCTGTTTTCTCAAAGATTGTTGCTTCTGGTTTGACTACCTTCTTCAACAAAAAGATTGATCAAAATGGATTCTTATCCCTCAAATTTAAGATTGGTTTTTATAAAAATGATCGATTATTTTCTACCAATAGGCTTGGATCTACAGGTTTTTCTGATTTCTCTGGCCCTTCAGGTGTTGGCTCTATTGCTACTGGTAAGGATTTCCTTCTTTTAGAACAAAAGCAGTTTTACTTTCCACACCTGTAGCAGATATAGACTTTATACCATATGTGTATGCTTTACTATTATTTGCAATAGTATCTACATAAACAGTATTACCTTGTGTGTTATAAACCACGTCTACTATATTTTTAACGTCTTCATATGATCCTTCTTTTGTTCCATCAAATCGGTATATTACATATTTCCTTGGTTGAGTACTATTTTCATCTGTAATAGTAAGCTTCATGCCGAAAGACTCTTTACTCAATTTAACATCAGTTGGACATAAAGGTATTGCAGAGCCTTTCCAATAAATTGTAGGTGTTAAAGCTTTATAATTGTATAGTTGCTGATTTAGATAAGAAGCATATCCAAGAGCGTTATTGTTAATACTTCTTAGAGAAAAATGCATTTGTCCTTGAGCATTTTTATTTGCTCTGTTGGCGATTACTTGGCTGATAAGTTCCGTCTTGTTATTCCATGCAGTATCAGAATCATTTCCAACTTTATGATTGGCCATGCCAATATATAAATTAACAGGATGGACTTTTGCGTACGTTTGAACTTCTCTTCCCCACCAATCTAATAAAACAGAGTAATTTGCTGCTTTATGATTTCTGGACCAATAGATTTGAGGAGCAATATAATCGATACTTCCATCTTTAATCCACTGTCTTGTATCAGCATAAAGATCATCGTAGTTACTCATTCCATTCGTGTTACTACCAGTAGAATCTTGCCCTTTGTTTCGCCAAATTCCAAACGGAGATATTCCATATTGAACATGAGGTTTAATTGCCTTAATGCTTGCATAAACCTTTTTTACTAATTGATTAACATTATTTCTGCGCCAGTCTTCAATATTATTGAATGAGCCACCATACTTTTTAAAAGTTTGTTGATCTTGAAAAGTCTCTCCTTTTATTTTATAAGGATAGAAGTAATCATCCATATGTACAGCGTCGATATCATAGTTGCTTACTAATTCTTCTATGGTTGATAATAAGTAATTTTGAACTTCCGGCAAACCAGGATCTAAATAGTATTGTTTACCGTATTTCACTACCCAATTAGAATTTTTACGGGCTACATTATCGGCAGCAAGATTAGTCAAAGATTGCGAAGGCATAGTGACCCTATATGGGTTTACCCAAGCATGAAGTTCTAATCCTCGCTTATGTGCTTCGTCCAGCATTATTTGCAATGGATCAAAACCCGGATTGGTCCCTTGTGTATTGCCTGTTATATACGATGACCATGGAGCAAGCTTAGACGGGTACAGTGCATCATTTAATGGCTTAACTTGAAAAATAACTGTATTAAAGTTATCAGCTTTTAATTTGTCTAAGGTACTTTGAACCCATTGAGTATATTGGGTTTTACTCATACCTGCCTTCATATCAATATTAGATACTGTTGCAATCCAGGCTGCACGCATTTCATTTTGAGGTAGTGAATTAGCTGTAGCCTTTTGATTTGTAAAAACAGGAATAAGTAAAAGTAAAACAAAAAAAGTTACTAAGCACTTTCCAAAAAAATTTTTAAACATAAATAATGAAATCTCTCCTTTTAATTCTCAGCTATTAAAACCTAGCTGTTACTATAATCTAAGTAAATACCATTTCAGCCTATTCTATAAAAGTAGGAACTGATTTATCCTTCCAAAAAGTGTCTTACAGTAATTAGGTCTGTAGCATTTTGTCGGCAGGACCCTTTATTGGTAATTTCAATTGTTTGCGAAGCTCGTTGGAAAATTTTATTCTGTTTCTTCGCTCACTATATAATACCACAAATACCCAATTATTCTCCCTTCACCGGTAATTTTCATTTATTTAAATTCTTGACGCCCACAGCATTTTCAAATTCAACAAAAACCTTCCAAATTGAATTCGGAGGATTATTTGAGTTGCGCTTTTTAGCATGAAGTGTTTTTTAATTTAAAAGATTTTTATTGACAATCTATTAGCTAGTTTAGTTCAATAACTGATAATCAGTTGATTGGTGAAGTGTAGAACGATTGCAAATAGTGATAGATGACTGTGTGAGCTTATAAAGCAAGTTATGATGAGATTACGGTAGCACATCTTTTTGTTTGATTGGTGCTACAGAGCCATTTGTGTAGCTATAGGAGTGATAGAGAAAGCATAACAAAAGGACTTGTAGTAGTGTTACGCACAAGTCCCTAAGATTTAAGCGTGGTGGCAATTGGTTTGATTGTTAAAAGGAGATTATAGTCCTTGTTAACGTTTTAATTTTTCATTGATTTCTTCCAATAATAAAGATTGCCTTTTTAATTGCTTAGTTGTACTGATAGCAAACCAAAGGAAAAAAATAAATGGAATAAGAGAAAATAATAACCCGAAAATCGAGAAAGCACTAAATAAAATATCTCCTGAATTAAAACTGTTCATATCTTCTGTATAATAACTATTCAAAACTCAAATCCTCCCACTTTTTTTACTAACTTAAAATTTTTTCTATATCGAAATTGTAACATAGCAGAGTTTGGGTTGGTAGAGAAATGGTAAATGTGCAACAAATGAGATTGACAGCTACAAGAACTGAGTAACAAGTACCTAAGCAGAGTTGAACGAGCCTTTAACGAACCTGTGAGTGTGGTTAGTGGAGCAGAGGGAAACAGTTCTAATTGTTGCTATAGAGCCATGTGTGAAGCTACAGGAGAGGTTGTGAAAGCATAACAAAAGGACTTGTGCGTATGGGATTCAATCATACACGCAAGTCCTATTCTTATTGAAGGAAAGCACTACGTTAGCTTAATGAGAAATGTGTGAGGTTAGTCCTAATTTATCAATGAGAAAATTACCTTGTTCTATTTTAAACGTTTTCTTTTCAACACTAAATTCCCATCCATTTTCAATCGCATATCTAATTAAACGTTCACAATTGCTTGGCTTATGTGGGATGAAGTTCCAGCTACCTTCCCATGTAAACAAGACTTCAAAATATGATGTTTTTGATGAATAGACTTTAAAATTCACAAATTTGTTACTAGGGATCTCATTAATAACGCAGTGGAATTGAAAACCATCTACAATTATCTCTTTAGTTCTTTTGCAGAATTCCTTCCCCATTAGACCCTCCTGAATACGGCGTTTTTTCAAGCATGACGAGGCACACATTGGAAGTAAACTGCTCCGTTCGTTGAATAGCAACAATCTTTGCGAAAACAGCCAAAACAAAAGCCCTTCACTCATGTGAAGGGCATAATAGTTATGATTTTCGTTGCATTAATTGAGGTGCTGCCGTAAATAGCAGAACACCGACAATCGCTGTTAAAATCGTTGCTGGTAGCATATATGTTCCATTATAGATGATTGAATAAATCCACGCATTTTGATCGCCTGCATACTCTGCGAAAAATACAGCGCCACCAATGGTATGTGCTGCATAGCGTAAAAAACCTGCTAATACAGTTCCTAAAATAATATAAATCGCCATTTTCTTTTTGTTTAAATTTTTTGCAGCCTCAAGCACCGGTCGACGTACAACGGCCGCTAAGCCCACTACTGTAAAGGCAACACCATAATCAAGTGTTCCTTGTAGCCAATGCACAATTGTAGCACCAAACATTGTTTGCATTACACCAATGAGTAAACCGGTTGTCATGCCTGGAATAAGGCCCCAGCGGAATGCTATTAAAATTATTGGTACCATCACTAGACTAACAGAGCCGCCTTGTGCCCATACTTTAAAGGAAACCTGATCGAGCACAAGGCCAATCGCAGCGAATATCGCAATCTCCACAAGCATTAACAGTTTTTTATTGTCCATAATATTCTCTCCTTTGTTCCGATGTAGGATACAAGAGCAGGAATAGAAATCAGTTGGCAAATATGTCCCTATCTGGCATCAAAAAAATAAAAAACGATGCCAGGACAGAGCCTCACATCGTAAAAGTGTCGGTTTCTATCCACAATCCCTACGCAAGTGTTAACTTACAGGTTCGAAGAGTCAAGGCATTACGTGCCCAGTCTCAGCTGACATCATCAGCTCCCCTTGTGGTCGTACATCTTAATTTTATTGAACAACCTCATTGTACGCAAACACTGTTATGATTACAACCTCTTCCACATTTTTTTTTTTGAAACTTTATCGTTTTTCATGCGTAAATATTAAAAAAGGAGGTACTACTATGGAGAACCAAAAAATTTTATCTGCCTTTAGTTATCTCAGTATTTTATTCGCACCCTTTATTGTGCCATTAGTCGTTTACTTTGTGACAAAAGATAGCGACGTAAAGAGGCACTCTATTCGAGCACTAATATCACATTTAATCCCAGTCGCATTCGGAATAATTTTCTTTGCAGTCTTTATTTTCTCAACTTTATCATTCAACACTAATTTTGATCTAAATTCAGATAGTAATAATTTCCTTATCATTTGGTTTGTTTCATTCGCAATTTATATTCTCGTTTCATTAGGAGTCGTTATTTGGAATATTATTCAAGCTGTTCGGGTGATCCGATAAGTTTCATCTTAACCTCTCCTTGAACACATAGTACTTAAGGGGCTGTTATTTGTGAAAGTATCTAAAGTTGTTAAAACCGCTGTAAAATTAGCACCTATCGTTATCCCAATTGTCAAAAAAGTAATCGCTGCAAAAAAAGGAACAAATCCTAACGTAACTAAAAAAAAATAACAAAGAGGCGTATTTCCAAAAACGGAGATACGCCTCTTTGTTATTTCACTTCAAAATATGTTTGACTATGACCGTTCATTGCTTTTTCAACATGCAACACAGCAGGCATTGTAGCTTTTAACTCCGCAACGTGAGAAATGACTCCAATCATACGTCCGGAATCTTGTAAATCAATAAGCGTATCAATCGCCTTATTTAATGCTTCTTCATCGAGAGAACCGAAGCCCTCATCAATAAACATCGTTTCAATACGGATATTACCTTGAAAGCTTTGAATGACATCTGCCATCCCAAGGGCAAGACTTAAAGACGCATTAAACTTTTCTCCCCCTGATAATGTTTTCACATCTCGTAATTGATCTGTATAAGCATCATACACATCTAGTCCTAGCCCACTTTGCTTGGCATGCTTTTCTAAGCGATCTGAACGTCGTAGCTCAAATTGACCGTTGGATAAATGATAAAGTCGAATATTTGCCGCCTCTGTTATTTTATCTAAATAATTGATTTGAATATAACGCTCAAAAGACAGCTTTTTCACATTCTGTCCATTTAACATTGCATAGAGCTCCTTTACTCGCCCCGCTTCTTTTTCAAGTAAATGAATCTCCTGTTCGGTCTCCTCAACTTTTTTGATAAAGTCTGCACAAGCCTTCGCAAATCCTTCCATTTGTTGCAATACTTTAAAAGCTTCCTCATATGTGACACGAAGCATCTCTAACTTTTCTTCCATGGTCGTTAAATCTTGCTTCTCTTGCCCTTTAAGATGCTTCTCTCCCTCAGTAATTTGTACTTGTAATGTGTGGATTTGTAGTGCATATTCATTGCAAGATTTCCGTAAAGCTTCTATTTGCAACGCGCTACGCTTCCCAGTAGCAAATTCATCATAGCTTTCAAAGCCTGCTTCCTTCATACTCACTGAAAATTGCTCGCGCTTTTCATCCATTTTCAGCTTTAATTCCTCAAAAGCCTGTTTCGCTATTTCTGCGGTCATTCTAGCATTATTTGCGGCTTCCTTGGCAGATTGCAAACTTTGTTGGCTACTATTCCACGCAGTTTGTAATGCAAGTTTTTGTGATCCTATATGAGCGATTGCCTGTTGCAATGCTTGTAGCGTCGTAAGATTTTCTGGAATATGCTTTTGCTGCTCTTCTACAATTGCTTGTTGTTTAGTCAATTCCTTCGTCTTCTCAACTAAATATTGCTCAAGTTTTATTTGCTTTTCTTGTAACTGCTCCATTCGTGCACGATGATCCTTTTGTTGCATACGTACATCAGATAATTGATGGCTCACTACTTTTAAGATCGTTATTTGTTGCTCTACGTTTTGCAAAGAAGCTACAATTTGTGCTTGATTCGATTGATCAATCTCATTCGTGTCTAACTGTTCTAGCGCCTCTTGTAGAAGATGCTTTGTAGAATTCAATAAAGCTTCTTTCTCTAAAAACTTGCGCTCATCAGTACTAGCCTTTGCTCGTAAAGCCTCCACCTCTGCTAATTCAATCATCTCTAATTGCTCACGATGTGTTTCGAGGTGTGTTGTACTACCACACACTGGACAAGGCTTTCCGTCCTTAAGTTGCTGTGCTAAAATACTTGCTTGACTCGCAATCCATTGTTGCTCCAACTTTTGAAGAGCCTGCTTACTTTCTTGATAATGGACATTAGTAGTGGCTACATCCTGCTCCGCTGTTGCAACTGCTCTCGTATATTTTTCAACTTGCGCTAGTAATGATACTTGCTCTTTTAACTTAGGTAGCTGTTCTAAATAACTTTCATATGGCTCAAGTTGTTTTTCATATTGTTCAATTGTTTTTGTTAATTGCTGAACTTGCATTTGTCCTGTTTCTACGATTTTACTATTATCGTCTACAGCTAGCTTTGCTGTTGCAACATATTGTTCAGCTATTTGCATTTGCTGCAGATTATTCTCATACGTCTCGAACGTCGGTAATAATGCTTGTAGCTGTAATTCCTGCTGTAAAACGTGTTGACGCTCAGATTCTTTCGCCTCTTCAACGTTAAACTTTTCCTGCGCTATTTTTAACTGAGCTTCTGTGTTTTTCTGCTCTGTCATTGCTTGCTGATAGGATTGTTCTTTACGATTTTGCTCAGCACGTAAATCGATACATTGTTGCTCAAGTATGACAAGTCGCTCTGCTTTCTCTGCTAATGCAATTTCGCGTTCTTTTGCGCTATATATATCTTGTTCTTGTAGCAATGCTTGTAGGCGATTCTGACGATTAGTTTGCTCATCAAATTGCTCATTTAGTGTTTTCGCTCTACTATAAAATTCCTGCTCTTTTTGATGATGCGCATAAGCCTCTTTATAGCGTTGCAATTCCAATTGTATACATTCCGTATAATAGGTTTGCTCCTCTTCTAGAGCCTTCTTCAGCTGATGCATATTGTCAGTATTATTAGTAATGCAAGTAAATAAAGATGACGAACGCTGTGGTAAAGCACCTGCAATTTGGCCAAGAAGATGTTCCTTTAATTGTTGAGCATGCAGTAAATCACTTTCCGCCTCTTTTCGTTTCGCATCAAGTCTTTTTGTCATCGCACCAAAGCGATCTGTTTTAAAAATTTTGCGTAAAATAACTTCTTTATTCGTAGAATCTGAGGTTAACAGCTTGCGAAATTCACCTTGTGGTAGCATAACAATTTGACTAAACTGATCCTTTGTGAGGCCGATTATATCCTGTAGCTTTTTATCTACCTCAAGCGTTTGCTGCTTTTCTACAATATTATAATCAAGCGTGGTTCCTTTGATTTCAGCCAGTTCAATTTTCTTGCCAGTGACACTTTTGTTTGTTGCTTTAATATGACCTGGCTGACGTAAAATTTGATAGACTCTATCATGCATTTCAAAAACGAGCTCCACTGCAGTATACACATCATCATCCGCAAACCCGCTTCGAAGCATAGCAGTATCCTGACGATCTTCACCGCTACCCGATCCGTAAAGTGCATAGCATATCGCATCAAAAATCGTCGTTTTACCTGCGCCTGTTTTTCCGGAAATCGCAAATAGACGATGTTCACCAAGCTGTTGAAAATCAATAACCTCTGTATTTTTATATGGACCGAATGCAGTAATCGTTAACTTTAAAGGCTTCATTTTACTGTCTCCCGCTCCTCATCTAATAATTCTTGTAGCATCTCTGTAAATAGACGTTCTGTATCTTGATCTGGCTGTACGCCAATTATATCTGTAAAAAATGATCGGAATAAATCGATGTCTTCTATTTTCTCTGTCTCAACCGTCTGAATTTCATGTGATACCTCTTGGCGTGCTACTTTGCGCTCAACATGCATTGCATGAGGAAACACCGTACGAATACGTTCCATCGGCGAGGTTACTGACGTAGCATCTGTTAAACGTACAAATACATAATCATCACTAGGTGGTAATTGCAATAAATCATCCATTAAGCTCTCTACCACACGTAAATCCCGTCTCGCTATAAGCTTACGTTTTGTGATAGTGACTTCCCCTTGTGCATCTAGCTCCACTATTAAAAAGCCCTTCTCATGTAAGTGCTCAGATAATGAATATTTCAAAGGAGAACCGGCATATCGAATCGTTTCATTCAACACAAAGTGTGCTTTATGCAAATGGCCAAGTGCTGTGTAATTAAAAGGCTTAAATAACGCTGCATTTATGCAATCCGAGCCTCCTATTGATAAGGGCCGCTCAGAATCACTCGTGTTCGCTTCCTCTTCCCCATACTTCGTCACAAAGGCATGTCCTACAAAAAAATTACGTTTTGTTGGATCTAAACTTTGCCCAATATGGTCGATAATTTTTTCCATCGCCTCTTGATGAGATCGAATGGAATCATCCTCTAAAATAGTCCGTACTGAAGCCGGCTCTGCATATGGTACGAGGTGAAAATGTACTTCACCATACTCGTCATGGAGAACTATCGGCGCATGATCTTTCGTAAATTGGCCTTTAATATGTAATCCACTATCACTCATTAAACTACTGCCAAAATTCAATCGACCTGCACTATCATGGTTCCCCGCAACCGCTAACACAGGAATTTTTTTATCAAGTACAATTTCCGCCAAAATATCATTTAGTAAATTCACTGCCTCAATAGGGGGCATCGAACGGTCATATAAATCACCTGCTATAACGATAACATCCGGTTTTTCCTCATCAATGGCTAGCATAAATTGCTGTAAAATATAATGTTGATCCTCTGTCATGTAGACGCCTTGTACAAGCTTTCCTAAATGCCAATCTGCTGTATGAAATATTTTCATTCTTTGCGCCTCCTGTTTATTTTATTTTATCACGGCTGATGGATTGATTGTTTTTCCTTTTATTAGTTTGATAAAGGTTCCTCATCATAACGTGGGGAACTAAGGGGCGGGCTATCCGTCGCTTCAGTCCTTTCCGTCGCTGATTTTTATAGATATTTAACATAAAAAAGAGCATCACTGTCGATGCCCTGTTACAAATAGTTATGATTAAAACGTGTTGCTCTTACCTTCTCCATAAAAGCAGCGTATCCTGTAAAACCTTGAATGGTACGCGCAGTAGGTTTTGGCTTTTCATTTTCTTGCTCTTTTGCTTCTTGTTTCTGCTCTGCCTTCGCTAGTTGTTCTAAAATGTGCTCAAATGACATAGGGTTAGGCTTTGGCAGTTCTTTTGAAGCAATGGCTAGTGCTTTATTTCCGCTATATTCATGTAAAAAAGCATTTGCCATTTGGCGATAGCCTTCAAAATTTGGATGTACGTCAGAGATATTGGGTAAAAAGTTTGTAGCGTTTATCCCAAAAGCATCATAGACGTCTACATAAACTACTCCAGCATGCTCTGCCTGTTGCTGTAAAATCTTATTTAGCTTTACAAGCTGTGCATTTGTGCCTTCTTTTTGCGTAGCGTGAACATTTGGATACGCAAAGTAATAGCCCATTACATAGATCTTTGCCTTAGGTGCGCGCACTTTCAACTCATCCAAAATCTCCGCCATATTTTTTCTGGCAATGTTTAATGCATAATCCGTTTGCAACTGCGTAAAGGCTAATGTACCTGCTGTTGGATTGACCTGCACTAGACGCAGTAAATCGTTGGCACCTGCCGAAACAGTAATAAGTGTTGCATTAGCTAGTAAGTCACTTGCTTCCTCTGATTGCACTCGTTTCAAGACATCAGCTGTTGTATAGCCTGGGAAAGCGAGCTCCTTTGTATAGAAATGTAATTGCCCAGTCATTCCTAATTTCATGGCAATTAAATCACTGTAGCCTGTATCAATCTGTTGATAAGGTGTTTGACCAGCCGCCAAGGAATCTCCGATTGATAGGTAGTTTTCAATCTGAGCAAAAGCAGATGAAACACCTAATGCCATTATGAGTATAGTTGCACCAATTATGCTTAGTAATCGTTTCATCTGCTCAGCTCCTTTCTTCAAATGAAGAACTTAAAATGCCCAGCTACCTTTGCGGAAAATTGGCTCTACAGTTCCATCTGGTAAAATACCGTCAATGTCCATCTCACCGCTACCAATCATAAAGTCCTCATGTGTCACTGAAATATTGGCACCTAACGCTTCAAGCTGTCCGTTTTCTAAATCTCTTCCACCTTCTAAGCAAGTTGGATAAGCTTCGCCAATCGCTAAATGGTTCGATGCATTTTCGTCAAACAATGTATTAAAATATAAAATCTCCGATGCTGAAATTGGTGATTCGTGCGGTACAAGTGCGACCTCACCTAAATAACAAGAGCCTTCATCCACATTCAGAAGCTCCTGTAATAAATCATGTCCTACCTGTGCTTCAGCCTGAACAATTTTTCCTTCTTCGAATGTCAGTTTAAAGCCATCGATAATATTCCCTTGATAAACTAATGGTTTTGTATTGCTTACATAGCCATTTACACCTTGTTTCATCGGTAACGTATAGACCTCTTCTGTCGGCATATTAGCAATAAAGGTAGTATTACCTGGCGTTTTACTACCCCCAGTAAGCCATTTATGCTGTGGCGCTAAGGCAATTGTTAAGTCAGTACCTGGTGCTGTATAGTGAAGTTTCGCATATTTTTTATTGTTCAGTAGGGCCGCGCGAGATTCTAAATTTACTACGTGCTCATGCCAGTTTTCAACAGCATTGCCTTCACCAATACGAACAGTTTTAAAAATAGCTTCCCATAATGCTGGTACTTGTTCCTTAGCCGCTAAGTTTGGGAATACCTTCGATGCCCACTTTGGTGAAGGGACAGCAACAATTGACCAAGCTATTAAATCTTTCATTACGGCGTTGCGATAATTTTTAAGAGCAGCGCCTGATACTTTTTGATGGGTAGCTAGACGATCTGCTGAAATACCTGCTAATTTATCAGGATCTGCAGCATCGATCAATAATATTGCTCCTTTACGTTCGATTACCTCATCACGCATTTTAACTACCCATTCTGGGAAACGATTAAATTCTTCATCTGAAGCATGCTCAAAGTAAGCACGATCCATTTCATCATCTGAAAAATTAACATGAACACGTCCTGCACCAGCTTTATAAGCCTCTTTCACGACTAAACGGGCGAAATCTAATGCTTCCACGGAAGTATTAACTAATAAGTATTGCCCAGGTTGAATATTGACACCGACTTTTACCGCAAGTTCTGCATATGCTTGTAATTTTTCTTCAAACGTCATATTATTTACCTCGCTTCTGTCCAATTGTTTTTGAATTACCCTCCACTAGCTTGCCTTCATGCCATATTTTCTGTACAGGTTTCGCAGAAATTTCTCTTGTCCATTTTTTGTACGTTTTCTCATCACGATAAGATAATAATGTTAATACTTCACCATCTGCTCCAGCACGACCCGTACGACCAGAACGATGCAAATACTGCTCAATTGTTCTCGGTACATCAACATGAATAACATGTGTTAAACCTTCAATATCTAAACCGCGTGCTGCAATATCTGTAGCGATTAAAATACGCGCGTCACCTTTACGGAATGCATCTAACGCCTTTTTACGTTCTTCCTTCTTCATGTCAGAATGTAATGTCACAATCGGTGCCGAACGATATTGTAATTTCGTTTCTTTCATCAGCAATTGATCGATATTGTTGACGAAAGCAAGTGCACGTAATCCTTCTGTATGTGATAGTCGACGTAGGAAATCAGTTTTATCTCGCTCCTCTACTTTCACGAAAGAGTGTACAACTTTACCAACCTTTAACATATCCTCAGGTTTAATTTTGAAGCGTACTGGCTCGAACATCATACGACTAGCCACTAATTCAATTTCCTCCGTAATTGTTGCTGAAACAACAACTACTTGTCGCCCATATGCTGACCCTTCGATAAAAGATTTTACGACAACACGGTATTCACGACTTAGTAACTGATCGCACTCGTCTAAAATAACTGTTTCAATTTCTTTTAACTTTAGTTTTCCAGCACGCGCTAATTCATTTAATCGGCCAGGTGTACCTACAACGATCGTCGGTTTTTTCTTTAACTTTTCAATTTGACGTGCAGAGTTCGCGCCACCAATTAGTTGTTGAACCGTAATATCAGAACCTGCTGTCCATTCACGGATAACCTCTACAATTTGCATCGCTAGCTCCTGTGATGGAGCTACGATAAGTCCTTGTGTTTGTTTTTTTGAACCGTTTACTTTTTTTAATAAAGGAAGTACATAAGCTAAAGTCTTCCCCGACCCTGTCGGCGACTCGGCTACAATATCTTTGCCCTCAAGCATTGCTGGAATCATTTCTTCTTGAATTTTCATCGGCTCTTCAAATTTCCATTTTGCTTGTAAATCTTCATTTAATAAATTTATTACTGACATGTAATTTCCCACCTTCTATCTGCTTGACACTAGTTTAACACACTAATCATTTTCCTACTTCATATGTACGTAAACCTTTGTATAATCGTTTCAAAAATGAGGCTTTCTTAATCTCCCTACAGATAAAAAAATCTGCACGACTTATCACGGGGTTGCCAGCCTTCAAGCTCTTATATACTTGAGATCTTTTGAAGGTTTACAACTTACCTGCGAAAAGCGTGCAGATTTTATTTGGTTAATACGATTGTTCATCTACAATTTCATAGCCACATGCTAATATGGCACGTTCTGCTAAAACGATTAATGAGTCGATATATTTGTCACTTAGTTTTAAATCTCGATTGACGATTGATAATTCAGTACATCCTAATACAATACGATCACAATTAAGTGCAAGCATTGCTTCTTCTATCGGCTGCCAATCCTCCCAAGAGACATCTTTTCCAGCCTTTACATAATCGTAAATAATAGACATGACTTTCTCTTTCATCACATCGTCTGGAACAACAGGTGTTATACCAAATTCCTCTAACGCATCTTGATACATGCGTGAGGTTAATGTACCCGTTGTCGCTAAAATCCCTACACGCTCTGCCCCTAAGTCAGAAGCTCGCTTTGCTGTTTCCCTTATCATATGTAAGACGGGAACTGGAGAACCTTCAACTATCTCATCATAAAAGGTATGTGCCGTGTTACATGGAATAGCAATCAGATTTGCTCCAACAGAAGCAAGCTTTTTAGCATCTGCGACTATCACTGGTACGGGATTTTCTTTTGTACTATCTAAAATAAAGGCAGTACGATCAGGAATATTCGTATCATTATCAATGATTGTATGTAAATGCTCCTGATCTTTCGTTGCCTTCGTACGTCTTACAATCATTTCACCGATAAACATCGTTGCTAGTGGACCAACGCCACCAATTATACCTAAAGTTTGTTTTTTCATTAGTTTGACAGACCTTTGTTGTTAAAATATTTCTTATATTGGCGATAAAAGCTTAAATTATCTAGTGTTATATTTAACCAACGCTTCGCATTCATATCCTTATAATTAAAGATGGAATCCGTAGCCATCCCTTGGCGAATAAGACTTTTCGCTTCAATCACAAGCTGTTCATTTTGTACATATTTAAAGAGGACACCATTCGGCACAATTGTCCAAAGATGCTTATTCTGAACATATGTTAGCTGTTTTTTACTTCCACGGATAAAATCATCCGCAACATATTGCATTAAATTATAGCCACTTGCTGTCACATAATAATTTGAAAGTTCATTATGTAATTCAATACTTAATAACTTATATTGACCGTCACGTTCATCGTACTTCATATCAAACGTGGCAAAGCCTTGGAATCGCATTTCCTCTAGAAACAATTTTACGCGGTCCATTAAGTCTTTATCGTATGCTGTCATGATGGCTACATAGCGACCAATCCCCTCTGGGGAATGCTCCTCTAAAATTGAGTTACCTACAGATAATAGCTGTACTTTACTATCTTGCCCAACATAAGCATTTACGACGTACATATGAGCATCTTCGCCAGGAATATATTGCTGTAACATTAAATCATCTCGGTATGCCGATTCCTTATAAATGGCATGGAAAATAGCATCCTTTTCGTCGTTATCTTTGGCAATATACACTTTTTTCTTGCCCGGAAAAATACATGTAGCATACTTTGTCATATTCAAAGGTTTAATGACAACTGGGAATTCAAAAGGGATGACAAATTCCTCGTAATCATTGACGGTGCAAACATGCATTGCCGGATAGTGAAAGCCGAACTTCGCACAAAGTTCATACATGCTCTCACGTGTTAATAGCTCGTTAGCAAGGTTTGCATCCACATAAGGAATTACAAAATACTCTGCTAGCTCCGCTTTATGTTGCACAATTTTTTTCACGTAAAATTCATCGCAGGCTAATAACAGCAATTTTTTACCTGCAAATTCCTCTGCAATTGCCTTTAACGCAACGATAAAACGTTCTTCAATATGGAGTTTTGGAACTTCACGAAATATTAATAAATCACTCTGCTGTATTTTCTCCATATTCGTATGATTTAATGCAAGTGGTTTAACGCCATAGGACTCGTAAAATGCTCTTGCCATGCCGTAAGCATTCATTTCATCTCCTAATAAAACCGGTAAAAAAGCGTGCTCAATGGCCATTCTACTCAACTCACTTTAGCTTTTATTAGGCTCTCACATAACGTGGGGGCATCCCCAGTAACAAGCCTTTTTTACAAGTGTATCATACTTTCCTTGTACGCCTTATAACTCTTCTTTGAATCATTTATGAACGGCTACAGCTTGTTCACCTAACTCTCTATAGCTTTTAAAAAACTGATCCACATTATAAGTGACAAAGCCTTTTAATGGGTCCATAACAACAACTTTATCGCCTAAATGCCCGGTTAAAACAACAGCATGCAAGTTCATATACGCGGCATGCGGCACTTTTTCACCTTCATAGATCCAGCCCTTAGCTAGATTTCTTTTTGGCTCTGATAAATCTAATGTAACCCAAGTTACAACAGGGACTCCCTCTCGAACAAGCTGTAAAATTTCGTCCTGCGTGGCACCACTCTTATTTGTCACTCGTAAATCTGCCTGTTTATCTGCTATTACCGCCTCTGCGGCTTTGACAATTGGCGCTGCAAAGACATACATACCGCTGGCTTTTTCACGAGGATTCCCTGCAAAAGCCTGAGTTGGATTTGGACCAAATCGTTGTCCGTCTATAGTTCTAATCTTTTGCTTTGGTAAATAGTTATCAGCCATTTCCAGCTTCGTAACATCTAGCCCATAATAATTTAATACAGCTGTTAATGATGTTATTTCACAGCCATGTGGTAGTTCAGGTTTTTGCATAACAACTGGTACATCCAGCTCTTGCTCGTCCCTTGAAAAATGTGTCTCCAATCGATAATACGGCTTTGTCGCATCATATGTAAAATTTTCGATTGTCGTATAACCATCATTTTTCGTACTATTTTCAAGCGTAGTTGCAGCTATAGCATATTTCCGTCCCGCTATTAGCTTCGAAAATATTGCTTCACCCTCTTCAGAGCCAACCGCATCCTCTACTACCTCACCTGACTCTACATCTGTAGCAGTTATATAAAGGTTAGGTATGGGCGCACCACTGTTAAACTCTACCGTTAACACAGTTAATCCTTTGTTTTGTATTTCCTGCTGCGAAAACGGATGGCAACCCGAAAGTAGTAGCATGATTATCATTAAACCTATTAGTAAAAGGCGTTTATCCCGCGTCCACAAGACAAATTCCGCTCCTATCTTGTTTGAAGACAATTACTTCAATTCTATTATTTCAATTTGTCGCAGACTCTATTATACGCTAATTTCATAGACGTTCCTATTTTTAACTTCTATAAGCGGTTGTCCAAACACTCTAAGAACGTCACGTCCTGTGGCAATTTATCTGTGCGAAAGCGAAGCGACAGCAACAACAACAACAACGACTGAGTGACCAATTTCATGCCGCTGCCGCTACGATAGCACTACGCTTTTGCGCCATAAACATCTGTTGACCTAAAGCCTCGAACGCAATTGCGCAGAGACCTAACATATTTCCACTACACAAAAGCATCTCTAAATTTAGTGTGCGTCCGATTAAGGTATTACTTTGTTTGCTATTTTCGAATTTTCTCAAACCGTTTTACACGTTTGGCGTACTTACTCTTGGTCGTAATGTATGTTTCAAAACTTTCCCAGAAGCATTACGTGGTAATTCAGTTAAAAATTCAATTTCATGTGGCACTTTATACTTTGCCAGCTGAGTCCGACAATACGCCAATATCGCCTCTTCATCAGAAGACTTTCCCTCCTTCAATACGACAAATGCTTTCGGAACTTCGCCATATACTTCATGTGGAAAACCTACAACGGCTGCTTCTAAAATTTCTGGCAGTTGATATAAAACCTCTTCAACCTCGATAGGATAAATATTTTCGCCACCTCGAATGATCATATCTTTTTTACGATCAACAATATAGAGATAACCGTCTTCATCAAAACGCCCTAAATCTCCTGAATAGAGCCAACCATCTTTAATTGCTCTAGCTGTTTCTTCAGGATTACGTAAATAACCTTTCATGACTTGTGGCCCTTTGACACAAATTTCTCCTACCTCACCCGCTGGCACCGTTTCACCAAAGCTATCAACAACACGGACGTCCGTTTGGGCTAATGGTTTTCCTACTGACCCAATTTTTGTCAATGCATCGGCATCTAAAAGAGAAGTGGTGGCAGGAGTATTTTCAGTTTGTCCATACAGGTTTTGTACTTTCACATTAGGAAATGCCTCCTTCACTTGCTTAACAAGCTCATAAGGCATCGGTGCCGCTCCGTAACATAATAAACGTAAATTTTTAAATGTATGTTCCTTAAAGTTAGGTGTATTTAAAATAATTGTATACATTGACGGAACACCAAAGAAAATTGTTGAATCTGTAACGACTAATTGTTCTATTGTGTTTGTCGAAGAAAAAGCCTCTTCTATAACCATTGAACCGCCTTTATAAAACATCGGCATCGCAAATACATGAAGACCTGCACAATGAAATAAAGGCGTACAAATAAACATTCTATCCTCATTGGTCATATCCATTGAGGACGACCATATTTCCGCAGTTGATACAATATTTTGATGAGTTAGCATTACTCCTTTTGGTTTACCCGTCGTCCCAGAAGTATACATAACAACACTAGTATCATGAGGCTCCAATTTGACAGCTTTTCTTTGACCTGGATAGTTTTTAATGACGTCTTTCATCTCTTCGAGCCCTACAATATGTTGAAACGGATAGCCAATAGTTGCAAGTACATCCTCTAACCTTTCATCATTAATAAGCCCTTTAGCTTCTGAATGATTAAAAATAAATTCGACCTCTGGAGCTGCTAGTTTTGTATTAATGGGCATGACAACATAGCCCGCTAACTGAACACCGATATAAGCGATTAAAAATAAATCTGAGTTGAGCATATATAATGCAATTACATCATCTTTTTTAAAACCTTGCTCTTGTAAGTATGCAGCAAATGTTTCTGCACTTTTATAAAATTCACTATAGGATAGCTTTGTCCCATCGTAAACTGTTGCAATCCTATTTGGTTGCTGTATAGCATATTTTTGTAGAATATCTGTCATTAACATCGTCATCATAAGCCCCCCAAATTATTAATATTCATGTCCCTCATACCATGTAGAATTACTGTTAAAAAATTCAGAAAATTACAATTATATTCTATCAATCTATGAAATTGTTGGCAATTTTTCTACACTTATTAAGGCTCATTTTGTTAAATCATTTGTCATACGGAAAAATTGAATGGAGGGAGACAGATGACTCTTTGCGATTAGCAATAGAGGAATGAAGGCTAAATACATCACGTCCTATGATAACGCCTTTGTGACTAACATCTATTGGCCTAAGCGGCTCATCGGACGATTCTAGGAAAGCATACAGCTCAGAACGGAAATCAACTCGGTTATGGTGATGAACCAACATATAATCCATATGTAACTAAATATATTTATACATTTTACTTTTCTATCAATTTCTGTTAGGTGTATGATATTTGTATAATGATTAACTTCTTTCAACAAGTGTCTTTTGTAGCGAAAGCGTAGCCTCGAGATGAAAGCGGTTTTAAGTCACTTTTCAGTAGGTGTCCAAACACTTGTTGAAAGAAGTTAAAGCCCGGCGGATGTTACAGAATTATGCCGAGGCATAATTAATGAAAGGCATGATTAAAATGCTGTACGCACTTTTAGGAGATTTACATTCTAATATAGAAGATACTAAGGCGGTTCTAGCCCATATTCAGCAATGTGCGAAAGATGCAAAGGTATTGGGATTAGGTGATTTATACGAATGTACTGTAAGTAAGAAAAAGGCTCAAACAATGTCGGGTATACCGCTACAAAAAGCTGCAATAGTAGAAAATGATTTTGAAGTTTTACTAACATTCCCCTCTATTCGTGGCAATCAGGAAGAGCGTATTACACGTATAACTGGCATTGAACGTTTTACAGAGTTACCTGAAACAATGGAGATTGTTGGTGCAACACTTATGCATGGACATCAATTTAAATGGAGTGTTACTTGGCAACCAACATTTCCGCCATTTAAAAAATCGCTTCTTTTCTTCGGGCATAGTCATGAATCAGGTCTTTATCATCGCAATAAAAAGTTACCTATTCGTATTCGCTATGGCCAACCAATCGCATTACAAGAAAAGCAATACGGTATCAATGTTGGATCGGTTGTCGATCATCGAGAGTGGTGTCTTTACGATAGTAACAAACGAACAGTAACATTTATGTGCGCTCCTTCTGTTGAGAATGCTTGATTATTTTTCATCAAGAGTTTGAGTTTTGCTGATATACATCGTAGTCACAAAAAAACGCTAAAATCGACTTCGACTCTAGCGTTTTTTCACTTTGTAAATGTTCCGTTCAAACTAGCAATTCTCGCAATCCTTTAAAGCATCTAGTAATTTTTCCATTTCGCAAATACGATCGCACATAGTTTGAATCATATTTCGAAGGATTGGTATTAATTCTTGGCAAATACAGAACCTTAAAACGTTTTGCGCTAGTCGAACGCCCGCCTGATGGTGAACAATCATTGTTCGCAGAAAGTTTATATTAATATTATTGGAAACTGGCGGTAAACTCATTGCTTGAAACATAGCCCCAGTAATTTCCTTATAAGCACACATATAATCGTACAATTCACATTCCGAATTTTGTACGATACAGCATCTATTTTGTATCGCTTCGAGGCATTCAACAGTCTCCGTACTTGTTGCTATTATTTCTAACGCGAGATTTTGTACAAGTATATTTGTCGTGTATCGCAAAACATTTTCCGACAATCTAATAGCAGCTACTTGATGCGGTAATATTTGCTTAATAAAATTATCTGAAATACTACATGTAATTGTCACATAGGTCATGCCCTGCATCATTTTATCGAGGATCCTTTGGTTTTCCTCTAAATAAACCTTTGTTACATTACTGAGTACAACTGTTTTAGTCATTAGACACACTCCTTTCAGAGTAATATATGTCCGATAGGTTGTTGTGCGGTAGACAATTGTACCAACTGATCTCTATTGTTTCGTAACAGCATTAAAATATTTTTAACTTCTTTCAGCGAGTGTTTTCTGTAGTGACAGCGGCATTGTTTACCTGCGCGAAAGCGGCATTGTTTACCTGCGCGAAAGCGAAGCGACAGCAGCAATTATGTCGAGGTATAATTGATTGCACGAATGTTTAATCTTTTTCGTATGTATCCAAGCACTTTTGACAAATACATTGCTCTTTAGGTACTGCTTCAAGGATTTCTTTAGGGAAACTCTTTGTCATACACCAGCAATCCTTTTGCCCATTTACTACCCCACAATGGTTATCTTGTCCACATAACGGGCAACGTTTTTCTTCCATTCGTACACCTCCATACATTTACTTTTCATTTTAAAATAAAGTGAAGTTTTAATCAGTGATTTTTTCATCCTTACAAAATAAAAATAGAGGAGTACTTTTCATACTCCTCCCCAATTAGCTTATTGCTTTTTCTCATGAATCTGTTGCTTTACTTCTTCGACATCTGTATCACTATATATTTCCGTACCAGCCCCGCCTCTTTGGGCTAGCAGCTTTTTCACTTCATTGTAAGATAACCCACCTTCTGCATTTTTTCTTTTTACTTCATTAATATTTGTTCCAGCAGAAGTAAACTGAGCTTCATTATGATCAGTCATACAAATCCCTACCTTCTATAATTCATCAGGCTGCAATTCAATCAATTCATCGCCTTCTCGTTCTACTTTTTTATTGAGCTCTCTAACCGGTATAGGATCAACCGTTTGCATATCTTCGTGTAAATCGAAAAGACTTATATTATCAGATTCTACCATGTCTGGCTTATCCTTACTCGCTAAGTTCATAAATATCTTTTTTTCATGTGGTATGTTTTTTTCTATGTCCATCATTACTCACTCCTTTACTTATAGCATGTGCAGTGTTGGACAAATCATGTGTCTTTCGTTTTCGAGCTTTTATCGATGCGATGATATTCAGATATTTGACTGACCCGAACATGTCTTGTATGCAGCTCATGATACATCCCTCTACTATCTGTAAAGGATATATATTGATCTCGTTCACTTCGAACTAATGCCTCTGCCTTTTCCTGTGATTCTATATGGATAAATCTCCTTACATAATGCAGTTCATCAAAAAAATAAGTAATTTTAAATTCTTTCATCTATATCTCCTCGAATACTGGATATGGCTTGTTACTGCTTATCATATCCAACTAACTGTAGTTGCTATCCTTATAAAAATATAAAGGTATTTTCTATTTCTTCGGCATAACCTGTATTAAAGCAACCACTTTATAGGAGGTGATGATTTTGATCCATACAGTTAGAGCAGGCGAAACCTTGTCCCAAATAGCTAGAAATTATCGTACGCCATTAGCGTCCATAATGGCTGCTAACCCAGGGCTAGATCCGAATGTACTTTATATAGGACAACAAATTATTATACCTGGATTTCCTAATCCAAATACTATCCCTTATAGAATAGATATTTCTACTGAAAATCGATGGCTACGGTTATATAAGGATAATGTTCTTCAAAAGCAATACCCAATAGCAGTCGGTAGGATGTTACATGATACACCTACTGGCCATTTTATAATCATTAACAAGGATCCAAATCCTGGTGGTCCGTTTGGGACAATGTGGATGAGTTTATCTAAAGAACATTACGGAATTCACGGAACTAATAATCCTAGCTCAATCGGTCATGCCGTTTCACGTGGCTGTATCCGCATGCATAATAAGGATGTCGAAGAGCTCGCAAGCATTGTTCCAATCGGTACTGGAGTTTTTATTCATCCATAAAAATCTACCAGACTAAAAACATTCCTCAGATTTTATCGGAATGTTTTTTAGTTTTATCGGTACATTTTATGCTGATTTATCGGAATAAAAAAGGCAACCTGAAACCTTCAGATTGCCCTCATTTTATCAGCGATTTTTTGATGTTTATCAGCGATTTATCTGGCATCACTTTTTGCAAATTAATCTTCACCTCTAGATTGTGCAAGCTTCGATAAATAGTATTGCTCCTCTCTTAGCATATGATCCGCCATTAGAGCTGTAAATGTACCTAATACTTCTGCACTTAACTCCATCTCCTCTAACTCCCGTAAAAAAATTTTGAATAATCCCATTTCTATTTCCACATCATGATTAAAGCGAGTTAATGCGGGGAATGAGTCTATATTTGAACGCAAATATCCTGTAAGCTCCACTGCTTTCAAATAAAATTGTTCAAAATGTTGAGCAAAGGTAGTACTTTTTTGCCTCAACCTTCTTTCTACACCATCCAAATCGTCATGAATGATACCTGCATGTCCTGATGCATCTAACAGCCAGAGTAAATGATGATGTAGCTCATGAAAGATTGGCGGGACTTCCCCCTTCTTCAGATAGCTAAGTACATTTTGATACTCCTCTAATTCATTCACCATATGATTAATAAAGGTAGGTGGTAGATGGATATTAATATTTCCCGTTAATTGCTTTCTAAGCAAATAAAATTTAAATTGCTTTAGTTGTTCTACAGCTTCATCGACTGTAAGTGAGAAGGAAACCGCATTATTGGCATCTATCGAATTAACATAAGCAAGAAGCTGAGAAAATTTGAGAATAAATGCGCTCGCTCTTTTAATATCCTCTGTTTCCGATGGATACAAGGAATCATGAATAAATTGAGAATGGTCTTTCAATATCCTTAGCCAAAACCTATGTTCAAACACCGCATGTTGTAAGTAATTCGACAACCAGTCACATCCCCTTTATTCTATACGTTCTTCTATTCTATTCTTCATGAAAATCTAATATTAATGCTTAATCTAAAATTGTCTTTTCGTATAGGATGAAACGCTTAAAGCTATACTACTAATGCTGAATTTTCATTAAAAGAACATACTGAAAAATTAGGAGGGGATATGCTTGTCCACAAAAGACAATACATTATCGATTTTCGCCTTAGGTGGCATTAATGAGATTGGCAAAAATATGTATGTAGTACAGTACGGGAATGATATTTTAATTATCGACTGCGGCGCTAAATTTCCAGACGAAAGCCTACTAGGTATCGATTTAATAATTCCTGACATTACGTACCTACTGGAAAATAAAGAGAAAATCAAAGCATTAATTGTGACTCATGGACATGAGGATCATATCGGCGGAATCCCTTATCTGTTAAAAAAAATAAATGTCCCTATTTATGCAACACGTTTTACTCTTGGCTTAATCGAGCTAAAGCTGAAAGAACATAAGCTTTTAAGAGAGACAGAATTAATAGAAATTCGTTCCGATTCATCATTAAATTTCGGACAAGTTGATGTTGGTTTCTTTAGAACAAACCATAGTATACCTGATTGCTTAGGAATTGTTATAAATACACCCGAAGGAAATGTAGTACACACTGGAGATTTTAAATTTGATTTAACGCCTGTCAATAATCAGTTTGCAGATATTCATAAAATGTCCGAGATAGGATCAGAAGGCGTATTAGTACTTATTTCTGAAAGTACGAATGCTGAACGACCTGGGTTAACTCCTTCAGAGAAGCTTGTCGGTAATCATATAGAAGATGCATTTTTACATGCCGAGCGTAAAATCGTTATCTCTACTTTCGCTTCTAATGTTAATCGCATACAGCAAATTGTAGATGCAACGATTACTACAAATAGAAAGCTTGCATTACTTGGTCGGAGTATGGTGAATGTTGTAGATGTTGCGCTTGAGCGAGGCTATTTAAACATTCCAGAGGATATGTTAATAGATGCACGCGAGGTGAAGTATCTTCCACCCGAAGAAGTTGTTGTATTATGTACGGGTAGTCAGGGTGAGCCATTAGCTGCACTCTCTCGCTTAGCAAATGGAAATCATCGTGAAGTGAAAATTTTACCTGATGACACAGTTATTTTAGCTTCATCCCCTATTCCAGGGAATGAAAAGGGTGTTTCACGGATTGTTGATAATTTGTTCCAGCTAGGTGCTAAGGTTATTTATGGCTCGGCTAGTCATACAGGTATGCACGTTTCAGGTCATGGCTACCAGGAAGATTTAAAACTAATGCTGACGCTAATGAAGCCCAAATTTTTTATTCCGATTCATGGTGAATTCCGTATGTTACATCAGCACCGTTTGTTAGCTGAGTCCGTTGGTGTCAAAAGAGGGCATACGTTTATTATGAAAAACGGGGATGTTGTGGATATTGAACATGCAATGGCTAGGCAAACACGTAAAATCCCTTCAGGTGATACGTATGTCGACGGTATCGGTATTGGTGAAGTCGAAGGAATTGTTTTACGAGATCGCAAACAGCTATCAGAAGACGGTATGCTTGTTATCGTTATAACACTTAATAAAATAGATGGCGCCTTTATTTCAGAACCAGATACAATTTCGCGAGGCTTTGTTTATGCCAAAGACTTTGAGGAGCTGTTAACGAAAGTAAATATTCTCGTCAAAGAAACGGTAAATGAGCTTCAGGAAGAAAGTAAGCAGCCAATCCATGTCTTAAAAAGAGAAATCAAAAGAGCTGTCGGTCAATATCTATTTACACAAACAAAAAGAAAACCAATGATTTTACCAATAATTATTGAAATTTAACTCAGCATATGTTTTATGTAACGACAGTTACAAAAGTAGCGGCAGCTACATTGTTCTTTTGCGCGAAAGTAAAGCGGAAGCTGCAGATGTCTTTTTAAAAGCATAGCGACAGGTACAATTATGCCTCGGCATAATTGATGAAAGTCGGTGTGAAAGATGTTGACCTTTTACACCGACTAAATTTATTTTATCTAATTCCAGTGAAGATGAAGAACTGATTATTGTGCAATTTTATTTAAGTTCACCCTTGAAAATTTTATGTAGCATAACATCATAAAGATGCTGAGCCTGATTAAACCCATGATGTAAACTTTTTGAATGATTTTCTATTTGCATCGAGAAATTGTGAAAATTCTGTGGTAACACTTCTACAGCTGTCATTAAAGACTCTTTATTCTTTAATAAAAACTGAATCTTATTTAAAATTTGCACCATTTTCTGTTGGACAGCTAACATCGGGATATCTATAGGTATATCGTACAAATGATGCCATTCTTTATGAATTTGATACCATTTGAGAAAGTGTAATAAATAATCACTTAAAATAATTGTTTCATTTGGAATAATAGCGACGATATCATTTGCAATACACATTTTAGTTTCGCATTGATAAATATATTTATTTGCTTCCTTCATATTAGCTTTCGTAAGAATGATGGTTTTAGCTGGTACTAGTGAACACTTTAAATGTTCTTTCAATGTAATATTAACTTTTGGTAATTGGTCAATATCACCATTTAGCATTAACTTTTTTAAACTTTCTGCTGTAATTAGGGGTACTCCGACGTTTGGAAAATACTTTTTCTTCGGTACTATTTTTCCCTCTTCTATTTTAGCAACTTCATCTAATCGATAACGCTTTACCATGCATGGAATCCTCCAATCCTTAACTAGAATTAGCTGTACTCTAAAACAAGCTTCTGAAGAATAAATCAACACCGTTTTACACATGGCTTTTCTCTCAATAAAAACTTACCATTAATCATTGTACCATTTTATTATAACATTATCTCTATTATACCACTATAATGGTATAGGCATTTTTAATGTTTTTCACTAGCTTTTTACATAGAGGTGAATCATATGTCAGACTTTTTAAAGCTAGTAGGCGAACAACTCCGTATTATTAGGGTATCTAAGGGGCTTAGTCAGGAAGAAGTAGCAGAAAAAACGGGGAAACTAGGTTTTAGTAAAGGACGAATCTCAAACATTGAACACGGACAGTCTAATATCACATTAAGCACTTTAGAAACGCTAATGAAAGCATTAGATATTGCCCCTGAGGAGCTTTTTAATTTTCAAAAATTATCCGGTGTTACTGATATTGAAGAAAAGAACCTTGTGCTTGACATACATCGATCAGTATTAAGGGAGCGCAATTTAGACGAAGTGAAATACGTAGTACGCATTACGAAGGATTTTTTAGATACTATTGATTCACAATCAAAGAAAAACAGCTCCAATAGTCAATAACGTTGGAGCTGTTTGATGGCTAGCCAAAAATTATTTTTTAACAAATATCATCCATAACTTTTGGTGATGAGCCTGTTTTATCATGGTGGCATGCCATTGTTTTAACCATATAAAAGATCCATTTAGTCTACAACCAAATGGATCTTTTTATTACATTCCAAACTTTTGACGATAGCCACATTTTCTGCATAGCTCTTCTACAGCTTCTCTACGTGAAAATCCGTCGACAATATTATTTGCACGTTCTCCTTGAACAATGTCTGTAAAGGATTTCTCATTCACATTCCCCAAATTAATAACGCCCTCACCATCAAGACAGCAAGGCACTACTGTACCGTCCACTAAAATAGCGGCTTGGCTTCGTAGTGCATGGCAAAAGCCTTTGCCTTCATCCTCCGCTTCCAGTAAGCTTGGCCACTTAAATTCATGATCCTGATTTAAATAAATATTATTAGCAATCTTTACACCTTTACCAGGCTGCACTTTTTCTTCGATGCGATAATCAAGATTATATTCATTTTCTAAAATTTCGAGCGTTTCACGATTTCTCCGTGCCGCAATATCTGTTAAATGATCCTTTTGTAAATTCCATAATCGATATGAAATAATCGTATTATAGTCTTTCGAAGCACGCACAAAATCTAATATATCCCCTAAATATTTCTCACGATTTTCCGATCCCTCATGACCGTCGAAACTATGCAAAGAAAAATTAATTTGGCGTAAGGCTGGTTTCCCTAGTATCTTTTCACGATTCTTTTTAATCAGTGTACCGTTCGTTGTAATGTTAACTTTAAAACCTTTCTCATGTGCTGCATCAAGTAGCTGATCAATACGTGGGTGTAAAAGTGGCTCTCCTTTTACATGCAAATAAATATATTTCGTATGAGGACGTATTTCATCCAATATTTTATTAAATTGTTCTACTTTAATAAGTCCCTTTGCACGAGCAGTTGGAGGACAAAAGCTACATGCTAAATTACAGACACTCGTTATTTCTATATAAACCTTTTTAAATGTTCTCAACGTTGTTTCACCGTTCCAGTTCTTCTTATATTCAAATCCTATTCATTTTATCAAATTTTACGATAAGGAACAGTTTTTCAGTCTCCATCCCCTCACATTATTTATATATTTTAGGGCTACATGAACAGGTAAGCTAAAGAAAGATTAATAACTTAATAGTAATGCTAAAATAAAGGAGGTGAAAATTATGCCTAATAATGAACATTCAAAAGATCCATCTAAAAATCATATTACCATCCATCTTACTATTAATATTGGCAATAAAGAAATCCATTTTGAACAAAGGGCTGAAGGTGGAGGACAAATAAATAAGGATGTAGGTACTAATGCCAACCAAGGCGGTCAAAATGCCATAAATGGCAGTACTAGAAATATAAACTCCCAATTTGCTGATGGAAACGGCCGAAGCGGTATTGCTGGTGACGATAACGATGAAGCTGGCGGACAACAAGGCATAAAAGTAAGGGACAGTAGAGTTATCGACAGCGATATTCATTCATCTTCGAATCATAGTGAAGATGAGAATAACAACGAATAAAGTTGACCGCGCTCATCGAACTCCCCAGGAAAACGCCCTGGCGGAACAGAAATTATGGCGATGAACGTTGATTCTAGACTGTAAAAAACTTCTATCTGCAGGGATATTTCATACCACAGATAGAAGTTTTTTCGTTTCAGTTATTCGCCAAGGAACCAACCTCACACATTGCGTTTATAATTTTTTGTACCATCATATGAATAAAGCATTGGCTTTCCATCCACATTTGTTTCTAGATGTACAGGACGACCCCATAGCTGATAAATATATGGCAAAACGTTTTCTAAGTAGTGTGGATCGAGCTCCATCCCCTCATAGCCATGCACTAAATAGAGCTCTCCGTTCCGAAGGTAATCTCCATTTTTAACGACGATATATGGGAATCCCCCGTTTACACGCATCGATACGAGCTGATCTCGTACCATTTCATACTCCTTATCTGTAATACGGTATTCACTGCCCTTTTTCTGGAACAAATATAGATCTTCACGTTTTGCTAAATCCTTCGTCAAATAGTTACGGATAAAAGATATATCCGATTCTATCTCTCTAACCTCAAACATTTTCTCTCGACCGGAGTTTGGCTGAACACCTAGCTTTCTCATCTCTTCCGTTGGATGATTATAGCGGTTCTCAATATCCTCGAAAATTTTCACACCAAGGTAATAAGGATTAATGGATGTTTTTGAAGGCTGCACAACACCTGCATTTAATTTCGCATATTCAATCGTTTCCGCTGTTGTTAGCTTAAGCTCACGCATGATGCGTTGATGCCAAAAGGAAGCCCAGCCCTCATTCATTATTTTTGTCTCTAATTGTGGCCAAAAATAAAGCATTTCCTCACGCATCATCGTTAATATATCTCGCTGCCAGTCCTCGAGCTCCCGACTATGCTCCTCTAAAAATAGCAATAAATCTTTTTCTGGCTTTGGCGGGAAGTGCTTTATTTTTCGCCTTACCGATCTATACTCTTTTTCCTTATCGTCTAAACGCCAGAGATCATCATACGGTGATTTTATTTGAGGACTTTCCTCTTCAAGTTCATCTTCCGTATTCCAAGACAATTTTGGTCGTAAAAGGGAAGGATCGATATGCTCCTGAATCGCTAAAACCGCATCTAAAAACTGTTCGACCTCTTCCTTTCCATATTCTCTTTCATAGCCAGCTATCCGTTCAGCTGTTGCAGTCATACTCTCCACCATATCTCTTCTAGTATTGGAGAAGCGTACATTATTTTTAAAGAAATCGCAGTGCGCCAATACATGCGCAATAATCAATTTATTTTGTGTTAACGTATTGGTATCAAGTAAAAATGCATAACATGGGTTAGAGTTAATCACTAGCTCATAGATTTGACTTAGCCCTAAATCATATTGAAGCTTCATTTTGTGGAATTGTTTACCGAAGCTCCAATGTGAAAATCGAGTAGGCATACCATATGCGCCAAATGTATAAATAATATCTGCCGGACAAATTTCATAGCGCATTGGAAAGAAATCTAAGCCAAAGCTTGAGGCAATTTCTGTGATTTCATCAATTGCTCGTTCAAGCTCGTTCATCTCCACTTTTCTGCCTCCTCCTTTGAACATGGTTTAAGATTCATCTTTTTTGAAAAAGCTCTTTAAGGCATCGTACACATCGTCTTTTTTTCTCAAAATATGATATCTGAATTTAGGGTCATCTATTTTTTTGTAAGTGTACATAAGTGTAGAAAAACGGTTATGCTGATTGACTTCACCATATCCAAACATGCTCGATACATCCATTAACTCTCCCACTAGCTTCAAGCACTTTTCATTATCCATTGAAATATTTTCACCATCTGAAAAATGTACTGGATAAATATTATAGCGAGCAGGATTATACTTTTCCCTAATTAGTTCCAGTGCCTTTATATAGGCAGATGAACAAATCGTTCCACCGCTTTCTCCCTTCGTAAAAAACTCCTCTTCTGTTACTACTTTCGCCTCGGTATGATGCGCAATAAACTCAATTTCTACTGTTTCATACTTGGAGCGCAAAAATTTTGTCATCCAAAAGAAGAAGCTCCTTGCGCAATATTTTTCGAAGGAGCCCATGGAACCACTTGTATCCATCATGGCAAGGACCACTGCCTTCGATTCAGGTTTTTCCACTTCATCCCACGTTTTAAAACGCAGATCATCATTATGAATCGGCGTAATGTCTGGTTTTCCTTGCATAGCATTACGCTTTAGCGCATTAAGGATTGTGCGCTTTTTATCGACATTTCCCATTAAACCTTTTTTCCGAATATCGTTAAACTCAACTTTTTCCGTCTTAATATCCGCTTTTTCTTTCTGCTGTAGATTTGGTAGCTCAAGCTCGTTAAATAACACATTTTGAACCTCTTCAATGCTTACTTCAGCTTCATAATAATCCTGACCTGGCTTGTCACCAGCTTCTTTTCCTTTACCATTAGCCTGATTGCCTCTGCTGGGATCACGCGCAACCACATCACCTACATTACTGTCTCCTTGACCTTGCCCAACATGCTTGGAGTTATCATAGTTATATCGAATTTTATATTCATCAAGTGAACGTATAGGTATTTTAATTACCTCGCGACCATTAGACATGACAATACTTTCTTCACTAACTAAATCGGGTAAATTATTCTTAATAGCATCTTTAACTTTTTCCATATGCCGTTGCTGGTCCTGGTGCCCTTTACGATGGAGGGACCAATTTTCCTGAGAAATGGCAAAACGTTTATTATCGTTTTCAGTCATTTTTATCCTCACCCATCTATCAAATTCGCTTTTTCTATACTATGCTAGTCATTCGCTTTCTTGAACTTAAATGAAGATAAAAGGAGTGCCCTAAAATGGGACACTCCTATTCATTCCTATCAATAGTCTTATAGTTTCCACTGAATAGGTCGCTAACGATTTAACAGACTACCTACATACTGCAATAATTCATTAGCAGACGTTGTATTATAGCCATGCTCATCAACAAGTCTTGCCACAACCTCATTAATCTTTTTCAACTGTGATTCATCCGGCATTTTTGAAGATGTTGTAATTTTCACGACATCCTTAAGATCCGCAAATAATTTTTTCTGTATTGCTTCTCGTAATCTTTCATGAGAATTATAGTCAAAACGCTTACCTTTTCGAGCATAAGCAGAAATACGAATTAATATCTCCTCACGGAATGCTTTTTTTGCATTTTCCGAAATGCCTATTTGCTCTTCAATAGAGCGCATTAACTTTTCATCAGGATTCATTTCCTCACCAGTCAATGGATCTAAAATTTTATTTTTATTACAAAACGCCTCTACATTATCGAGGTAATTATTCATCAATGTTTTTGCAGACTCTTCATACGAATAAACGAATGCTTTTTGCACTTCATTCTTGGCAATTTCATCATACTCTCTTCGAGCAACTGCAATATAGTTCATATATTTTTCTCGATCTTCCTGAGTAATGGAAGCATGCTGGTCAAGCCCATCCTTTAGTGCACGTAGAACATCTAACGCATTAATAGATGGTATCTCTTTTCGGATAATAGCAGAAGAAATACGATTAATAATATACCGTGGATCAATACCGTTCATGCCTTCGTTCGGAAACTCTTTTTTAAGCTCCTCTAAGTCAACGGAATTAAATCCCTCCACATTTTCTCCGTCGTACAGTCGCATTTTTTTAATAAGATCCACACCTTGTTTTTTCGGTACTTCCAGCCTTGTTAGAACCGAAAAGATTGCTGCGGCCTTCAATGCATGCGGCGCAATATGAACATGTGACATATCGCTTTCTTTAATCATTTTTTCGTAAATCAATTCTTCCTGACTAACTTTTAAGTTATACGGAATCGGCATGACAATAATACGTGAATGTAACGCCTCATTCTTTTTATTTGAAATAAATGAACGATACTCCGTTTCGTTTGTATGCGCAACAATTAACTCATCTGCACTAATTAATGCAAATCGACCTGCTTTAAAATTACCTTCCTGTGTTAAAGACAATAAATTCCATAAGAATTTTTCATCAAGCTTTAACATTTCTTGGAACTCCATCATACCTCTGTTTGCCTTATTTAACTCACCATCAAAGCGATAAGCACGAGGGTCAGATTCTGAACCAAATTCACCGATTGTTGAGAAATCAATACTACCTGTTAAATCTGCAATATCTTGTGATTTTGGATCTGACGGCGTAAATGTTCCTATGCCCACACGTTTGTCTTCAGAAAAAGTAATACGTTCAATCATCACATTTTCAATACGTCCTTCGTACTCTTTTTCAAGACGCATCGTATTTAAAGGCGATAAGCTTCCTTCAATTCGTATACCATACTCCTCATAAAAATCTTTACGCAAATGATGTGGAATTAAATGTAGAGGATCCTCATGCATTGGGCATCCCTTAATTGCGAAAACTGCACCTTCATCTGTTCTTGAAAATTGCTCGAGTCCACGTTTCAACAAGGTTACTATTGTTGATTTACCACCACTTACTGGTCCCATTAATAACAAAATACGTTTTCTAACATCCAATCTTCGCGCTGCTGGATGGAAATATTCCTCCACCAGTCTTTCAACTGCTGTTTCAAGCCCAAAAATTTCTTGCCCAAAAAATTCATACATTTTTTGCCCATCGCGTTCCTCTACACCAGCACTTTTTATCATATTGTAGACGCGTGAATGGGCCGTTTGAGCAACTTCAGGTCTTTCCTTGATGATGTTTAGGTAATCTGCAAATGTACCTTCCCACTTTAGCCGATTTTCTTCTTCGCGATAGCTTTTCACTTTATCTAAAATGTTGATAGCCTTCCCTCCATTCAGGGCTTGATTTATAACATAGTATGAAGGAAATGACATTATGATACCCAATACTTTTTCTTTGTCGAAATTTCTTCTTATTGCGTTTTTAATTTTTTCCTCTGAAAAACAGGAATTTAAACGCTAAAGATAAAAAAGAATGAAAACACTAATCGTATCGCCTTACGTTTTTCGGCTTATTCCAAAAAGGATGTCGTTTTTTTAAAACTATACCTGAAGAGTGGAGGGTGCGATTCCTTGGGGATCAGCAATAGAGGAACGGAGGCTTACATCCTGTGATTACGCCCTTCGTGACCAACACCCTGTTGCTGCCGCTACGTTACACGACGCTTTCGGGACAAAAAACATCCTGTTGCCCCAAGCGGCTCATCGGACGCCCCCAGGTAGCTTTGCTCTGTGCAAAAGCAAAGCGTCAGCTACAAATGTTTTTGCTGTGCGAAAGCGAAGCGGCAGCAACAAATGTTTTTTCTGTGCGAAAGCGAAGCGGCAGCAACAAAGCGCCCAGCCGGAACGGAAATCCACCTTACGTGCGTTGTCTTTCACAAAATTGCTCATTTCTACCGCTTCATTTTCCCACAAAAAGTGCTGAATGAAGATAAAAAATTCGGTTATTCTAACGTTAGAAAGGAGGTCCACTATTTGCGCCATTTTATATTCCTTTTATTATGGATATTATTATGGAGTTTTACTCTCCCCTCTGTTGCTTTAGCAAAAGAAGAACCCACCCAAGAAGAAATTGTGCAGCAACGTATGGCCTATTACGTACAATTTGATGAATTACTTATCCCATGGCATTTCTTAGCAGCCATTGATCAATATGAACGAAATTTACAATCCGTTCGTAAAGATATTCCGAAACGGGATGGTATCATTGCCATTCAATTTTCTGATGAATATTGGTCAGGTGCTTTAAATCCTGTACGAGATGATACTCGCCCAGAAACAATTAGTTACTTTGGGGGGATGGGTTTAGATGGCAATGGTGACGGAGTTGCCAGCCCAAAGGATGATGCCGATATAATTTTCTCCATGGCTACATTTTTAAGTAAATTTGGAACAACTGATGAGGACTTTAAATTAGCTTTATGGGAATATTACGGAAGTGAACAGGCCGTAAATCAAATCTTCACCATTTCCAAAATGTATAGTCATTTCAAATCAACTGAGCTCGATGACCACACATTCCCAATCCCTACTAATTACGATTACAGTTATCGGAGTACATGGGGAGACAATAGGGGCTGGGGTGGACGCCGTATTCATGAAGGAACGGATATTTTCGCTAGCTATGGGACTCCCGTACTTTCTACCTCTTATGGAGTAGTAGAAATAAAAGGCTGGAATCAATTTGGTGGTTGGCGCATAGGAGTTCGTGATAATCATAACTCATATCATTATTATGCCCATCTCGGTAGTTATAATAAGAAGATTAATGTAGGCGACTTTGTCGAGCCTGGAACTGTTCTCGGTTATGTTGGTAGTTCTGGCTACGGTAAAGAAGGAACGTCCGGAAAATTCCCGCCTCATCTTCACTATGGCATATATAAGTTCAATGGACGTACAGAATGGGCATTTGATCCATATCCATCATTACTACAATGGGAACGACTAGCTAAAAAAGCAAAACAACAATAATGAATGACGACTCGGCTGAAAAATGGCGAAATGTTTTCTTTTCTGATTTAGAGCGCTTGGTGCACTTGTGCAGCAAGTGCTTTTTCTTAAATAGGAAAAAATACATAAAAATATTAAAAAAACTTCATAATTGCACATAAGATACTATATTTTTAACTACCTACCCCTTTAACACCAAAATATTATTGTACTAAAAAACTATTTTTCATTTTTCCATTAAAAGGGCTTATTTATATAAAGATTTAGTTATAAAATAATATTTGTACTATAACAACAATTATATTTTAGAGACCATTTAGCAAAGGGTGGGAAAAGATGAAAGGTATTTTTCAGTTTAAAACACTTAAAGCTCGAATATTAAGTGCATTTCTTCTTTTATTAGTATTAGTTGTTTGTTTTACAGCCTATTCTTATATTTCTAATAATAAGATGGAAAAACAAGCAGAAGGTTTAGTAAAAGAAGATTTACAAGTCTTAACGGCAAGTAAAAATTTAGCAATGTCTATGAGCGTTCGTCTCTCTGCAGCTTTAAGTTATGTTGTATCTGGTGATGAAAAATACATAGAAATGTTTAATGAATATCGTAAAGTAGCAGAAGAAAATAACAGTATTATAGAGAAATACGAAAATACACCTGAGCGTGATGCGCTAGTAGAAATGGCACGTACATGGAGCAATCGCGTTAACACCGAAGTATTCGATGTTTATAAAAAAGGTGATAGAGAATTAGCATTAAAAAATTTAACAGCTATGAATAATCTTGTAATCGAAGTTCGTGTTGGTTATGAAGACTTAGCCAATAAACGCTCGGATGCCATTACTAAGGTAGGAGATGACGTAGTATCAACAAGTTTAAGCAATAAAACAGTTGGAATGATTGTTAGCATTGTATTGACAATCGCAGGTGTCCTAATCGCTATTGTCACTGCTAGAGATATTTCTAAGCCTATTACGATTGTCTCAAAGCGCATGAGTGAATTAGCGGATGGCAATTTGCACCATGAACTACTTCCAATAACTCATCGTGATGAGATTGGTCAATTAATGCTTTCCGCCAATGAAATGAATGAAAAATTAAAGCAAACGATTAGCTCAATCTATACCGTTTCCGAAACAGTAGCAGCTAGTAGCGAAGAGCTGGCCCAATCTTCGAATGAAGTGCAATCAGGTACAGAGCAAATTACCGTGACTATGCAGGAGCTAGCCTCTGGCACAGAAACGCAAGCATCTACAGCAGGTGATTTAGCCGGAACAATGTCTTCTTTCCAACGCAGTATTCATGAAACAACACAGGAAGGCATTAAATTAAAAGAACATTCAAGTCATGTACAAGAACTAACAACAACTGGTAAAGACTTAATGATACAGTCAACACAACAAATGGCAGCTATTAATGAGATTGTGTTAAATTCAGTGAAAAAAGTTGAAGGCTTGAATGCGCAGTCTGCTGAAATTTCCAAGCTTGTTTCTGTCATTGATGATATTTCAAATCAAACAAATTTACTTGCCTTAAACGCTGCCATCGAAGCAGCTCGCGCAGGAGAGCATGGTAAAGGTTTTGCAGTTGTAGCCGATGAAGTTCGTAAACTTGCAGAACAAGTACAATTCTCTGTCACTGATATTTCAACAATCGTCAACCGTATTCAAGGAGAAACTGGCAATGTAACAACTGCTCTGCAATCCGGCTATGAGGAAGTAAAAAGAGGAAACGCCCAACTAAATCAAACAAATGAAACATTTGACCAAATTTCGGAAGCCGTTGAAGAAATGATCCTTAACATAAATACCATTTCAGGCAATTTAAATAAAGTTGCTCAAAATTCCGAGTCTATCAATGTCTCTGTTGATGAAATGGCTTCTATTTCTCAAGAGTCTGCAGCTGGTGTAGAACAAACAACAGCAACTGTAGAGGAAACTGCCGCTACTATGGAGGAAATTTCAAGGAGTGCAAATCAACTCGCTAGTATGGCTGAAGAGCTAAATATCCAATTACAGCGATTTAAAATTTAAAGTACGGATTCTTAATTTGGAGAACGTGAACGTGTTAGGTCTTTAACAGAGATTTCTTTGGTACCCCAAGCAATTTGGGACGATAACGGATCACTTCTCTGCCTCACCGGAGCACTTCGGTTCACTACCTGAGCGTTTAAAATATCAATCTAAAAAAGCTATCTCGACATTACGTCCGAGATAGCTTTCTTTTCTACATTTTAATTTATTGCCACTGTCTAATGGGTACCCTTTCAAGCTCATAGCGTTTAATAATAACACTGATCTTCTGAAACCATTCCTCACATAACTCTAACGCTTCTTGATACGCATCCTCTTCTCTTGATATAGGCTCACCGTTATCAAGAAAAATATATTCTAGAATAGGATCAGATAAGTTATCAGCTACAATTTTCAACGTCAATTGAGACACAGCGTTATCCTCAGGGTCCTCATCATCGGATTCCTCTTCTATATCCAGATCTTCACCAAGTAATGAACTACTTATTAAACTATTGCTAGTCCTAGCAATATACATTTCGTCCTCCACTATAGCAACTTCATATATTTTATTGAATGAGATTTCTTTTGTAATCAAATCTTCTTCTAAATCTTCTCTACTTACGAGAAAAAGTGTATTTGTTAGTTCATTTAGTAATAAAGCATTTAAACAATCATTTGAGATGATGCAATGCGTATGAGGGATAGCCATAAGCTCCTCCTCACTAGCCTCTTTCATTTCATTTAATCTATTGTTATAGATATATCGTTCTTTAACATATCGAATAATTCCTGCTATTAATACTCCTAAACCAATTAAAAAATAGACGTTGCTAAAGATAGCCGCTTCGACTAACTTTGCTAATAATAAATAGGTCATTCCTAGAAATACAAGAAAAAAGGTTTTCATCCATATCCCACCCTCAAAAAGATAATCGATAGGTTTATTTCATCCATGTTAATAGAAATTTTATTCTAACGATTATCTTTTCATTCTTAATTTCTATGGGACCAGTTATTCTGCCATTAAAATGGAGGTTATCTTGATTGTAGCTTTACTGCTCCATCCACTCTCTCTTACCTTTGCAGCCTTATTAGCAAGCATCGTTATTTCCACAACGCCTGCTGTAATCTCCTCAGACAATAATTTTCTATGTGAAAACTTACTTTTTAATTTTTTGTAACAATAAATTTCACAACATTCCCCTGGTAAAATTTATCCATTCCCGAAGTACTTTTTTTTGCCAAAACAAGCTAGTGTTGTTGTCCGCATAAAAAAACATGGGGGCATTAAAAATCAATGCCCTCATGTTTCCATTTTTATTTATAAATAATTATCAATTTGAATGTTCCTTTAATTCCTCTTTACTGCCTACATTGTCTAAAGTCTTATCTTTTTCAATTTTATGCATCTCGAGAACATGTTGCGAAGGTGGAATAATCAAACTAACAATAACAATTGTAATACCTGTGATCACAACGCCTGAGAAAACAGGTGCCTGCCACAGCTCATTTAATAAACCTAAAAACCCCTCTGATTGGATAGTAAGACTAGGCACATGTGTTAAAGATGTAATAATGTAATATACTAACCCGACAGATATACTCGCCCAAACTGCAGGTGTACTTACTCGCTTCCAAAACGGCCCTAAAACGATTGGCCAGAAAATTGTTACGAATACAATATCCCATGCCAAGTAGGCTAAATCAATGACTTTCTGGAAGCTGACCGCTAAAACTAAACCTAGCAAAGCACTTAAAATAATAATAAGTCTTGAAAATTTTAACAGTTTTTTAGGATCTGGGTTACGATTAATAAAGTCTAAATAAATGTTTTTCGTGACAATTCCTGAAGTTGCAACATAACACGCGGCTACAGTAGACATCCCCATCGCTGCCATTGCTGTTAAAAAGATGGCTGCTAGTAACGGTGGGAAATATCCTTGAGCAAAGGCAAGCATCAATGTCTCTGGATTTGTACTACCAGGATAAATCGTTTTGAACGCTTCTCCTAGCATACCCGGAATCCAGCTAATAGCGATAATAATAGTCCCAGCTATAATCATACTGCGCTGAGCTACTTTTGGACTTTTAGCCGCGGCTACCCTTTGTCCTAAGTCCACTGCCGGAATATCACCAAGTGCTAACACAAGATATAGTGTCCAAAACTCTGCTCCAGCCTTATTGAAGAGTTCACTAATATTCCACCACTCCGGGTTAAATGTTACATCAGGGTAATAGAATAAGATAAAAATTGTGATCCCTACTATACCCGCTACTGCCAGTGCCCCCTGAACAATTTCCGTATAGGCTACAGCCCAAAGGCCCCCAATTACAGAATATAAGGCAGTTAATGATACAAAAAGTAATGCTGCTGGAACGAAATCAATTTGTAATAGCTGCTGAATAATATACGTGCCACCAACTGTTAACGCAGCAGCATTAAAGACACCAAAGGCAATCGCCATTACGACGCCTGTATAAGCACCGAGCTTTTTACTGCCATATCTTAATCCATAGTAATCTGCTAATGTCCAGCCCTTTAATCTACGTAATGGCTTCGTCCAAATGAGTGCTCCAAGAATCATACAAGTCCCTAAACCACCCATTGTCGCTGAACCTTCAAAGCCGCCACTTGTATAACCAGAGCCTACCGCTGCAAAGAAGAATGGGGCTGCTAATAAGGCAGCCACTAGACTTCCTGTGACAACAGATAAAGGCATGCTCCACCCAGCAACAATTAAATCCTCCGCAGTATTAACCCGTTTGTATCCTTTATATCCAATGTAATAAATAAAAATTAAGTATAAGCTAAAGATGATTATATTTAACATAGTATTGCTCCTCAGTTTTTCACATTAACCGTTCATAACGACTCCGCCATTTGGCGTTAATACTTGACCCGTATAGAAATTCGCATTTTCTGAAGCTAAAAATAACACGGTCTTTGCGATTTCTTCTGGTTGAGCTAATCGTTTTAACGGATATTTAGCAGACTCTTCCTCTACATAATTCTCTCCAAATTCCTTTAGGATGTCTGTAAATGTACCACTAGGAGCTACTGCATTGACTAGTATCGAAGGTGCTAACTCTCGTGCCAAAGCCTTCGTAAATGCATTAATACCGCCCTTTGCAGCAGAATAATGCGTAAATTCCTCACAACCTAAACTACCAATATCAGAAGAAATATTAATAATTTTTCCATTGTTTCGTTCTTTCATTCTTTTTGCTGCTTCTCGACAATTGTAGAAACAACCATATAGATGAACTTTGATCATTTTATCCCACTGCTCATCTGTTAAATCCGTAATGCTTGAAGCCTGTGCGAACCCAGCGTTATTGACAAGAACATCAATTTCGCCTAACTGTTTGTCCATATATTGATACATAGCTTGAACTTGATGAGAGTTCGATACATCTGCATTACATTTTATAGCTTGTACACCAAACTTTTCTGCTTGCGCACGAACTTCCTCTGCCTCGTTATCATCACCAATATAATTGATACATATATTAGCCCCTTGCTCGGCAAAGCCCAAAGCAATGGCTTTGCCGATTCCTTTACTTGAACCCGTAATTAGTACATTTTTTCCTTTAAAATTAATGTCCATTATTGATCGTTCTCCAATTTAAATTTTGCTACAAGTACCTGCAATTCTTCTGCTGTTTTTCCTAATGAAGAAGATGCTTCTTTCACCTCTTGCATGGTCGTCAATTGCTCTTGTGTTGCATTTGACACATTCGCCGAGAATTCAGATGACTGCTCCGCAGATTGCTTAATATTATTGACAGATGCTGCTACTTCCTCCGAAGAAGCTGAAATTTGTTGAGATGCAGCTGAAATTTCACGTATCTGACTGGCAACTTGTTCTGATGAAGTGAGAATTTCTTTAAAGATTTCCCCTACTTCGTTTGTAAACTCCATACCAGCCTTTACATCTTCTTTACCTTTTTCCATAACAGTGATAGAGGCATTTGAATCAGCTTGAATTGTACTAATTAAATTGTATATTTCCGTTGCAGACTGTGATGATTGTTCCGCTAATCGTCTAACCTCATCAGCGACAACCGCGAAGCCTTTCCCATGCTCTCCTGCTCTAGCAGCTTCGATTGCCGCATTCAATGCTAGTAGATTTGTTTGATCTGCTATGGCTGTAATAAGATTTACGATATCGCTAATTTTTTTCGTATTGATATGTAATCCGTTTATTGTTGTACCGATTTGTTCAACAGAATCATTAATCAACTCCATTTGTGCAATGACTTGCTGAACAACATGATTTCCACGTTCTGAAGCTTGAGAAGCAGAAATAGATGATTCGGCTGCCGTATTAGCAGAGTCAGCAATTTGCTGGATACCTGTCGCTGTTTCCTCCATAGCAGCAGCTGTTTCCTCAGTCATAACCATTGAAGCCTCAGCGTTTTGCGTGATTTGTCCCATATCTTGAGCAATAGTAGTTGAGCTGTTATATGTTTCTGCTGCATTAACAGTTAGCTGATTAGCAGCAGAAGAAACGTTGTCAGATGTATTTCTAATATTTAAAATAATATGTTGTAAATTGGAAACCATCGTTTTAATAGATTTAGATAAATTTCCGATTTCGTCCTTCGTTATTTCTAAATCTACATTTATTAATTCTCCATTCGCTACTTGATTTGCAGCGTTCACTACTTTCTTAAGTGGTTTTAATAGACGATCAATAATTATGTAGAGTAAAACTAATAGAAGTAAAATTCCAATAACAGCTATAACGATTTGTTTTATGACACTTGTTTTAATGATCGTATTTATGTAGTCCGCAGAATAATCAATACCTAATAAAGCAATGAGCTTGCCATTGTCATCTTTAATAGGGGTAAACACAGTTCGCCATGAACCATAAGGATCTTCGAAAATATCAGTTACAGCAGTGCTATCATTTTTAATTGCCAATTTAGCTGTTTTTACATGTTCATCTGCTAAATCAGTAAAGATTTCACCCGCTTCATAGACATCGTTCAAATTAGATGTATAGCCGATCGGGTTAACGCCATCTGCGTCCTTCACATCCCAAATATAGCTCCAACTCATGATCCCTTGTTCTTCTTGAATCTTATCGAGTTGCTTTTGAATTTTTTTAAATTTAGCGTTAGTCTCTCCCTTTTCAGTCAATAAATCTTTAACATCATTCCTATCAAGATTCATAGCTGTCAATAAACCAACACTTTTCAACTCTTGCTCTAAATCAACAGACATTCGATTGTTTAATTCTCTAATACTTTGTGTAGTAATAATAGCAATTAGAAGCAAAACAATAATAGAAACCGTTAGTAAAAGTTTGTTTTTTAATGAAACATTTTTAAACAACTTCATGATTATTACTTCCTCCTTGATCGTATTTTGGGCAAAAAAAATAACCAATTTCAAAAGAAACAGGCATCAAAGAATATGACTAGCAATATATGTACCTAACTAGTACTCCTTTGCAGCTCAGCCATCATAGTATTTATTACCTTAGATCTGTAGCTTTGCGTCTCTACCTTTCAGTAGATTTGCCCATCTTTTTCCTCCTCAAATTAACATAATGGGTAAAAGTAGTCAATGTTACCAGGTTAAAATTCACATATTTTTTACTATTTTACTATTAGTATAAAATGAATAATATTACTTATTTTTCTCAGCTTATCCACAATTCTCTTCATAACAAATAAAAACAGCTACAACGCAATATTGTAGCTGCTACTATAATTTTAAATAATCAATTACCCCTAAATGATTATTCAAATTAAAGATATATCTATTTTAGTGTCATGTATAAGACCGACGGTATAAATGATAAAGCAAACATGCAGGAATACCACATAGATGTACGGCGTAATGAAAAACGAACTTGTTTCTTTTCTGCATAAAAAATGTCTAACATCACTGAAGCAACAACAAGTGGGATTGTAACACATGCGAAAGCAACTAATAAAATGTTTAAACCAAACATAAAAGCACCCCTCTGTTCGTGAACATTTATTTTTCCTCTTTGTGACAACTTTATGTCATTTCCAGTGTACACAATTCCGCCATAAATTGTCAACTATATTCAACTAAGGAAAATGCGCTTTTTACAGAATATTTTTATCACAGCGAGTATTTTTACGTAAAATTCTTCACGAAAAAGCAACTGCAAAATTGCAGTTGCTTTGTTAATCATTGATCCATTAGTTTTTCATTGAAATTCACACTTGACAATTCAGAGTGAACGTTTTTTAATTTCTATACTTATCTGTCAGCCCTCTTAAAAAATTTCTCACAAAGCGATCGCCACATTCTTTATAGTTACGATGACTTGGATTTCTTAAAATGGCACCTAATTCGCCTTTCGAAACGCTAACGCCTCCATCATATAAAATATCGAGCATCTCCTCAGTCGTTAAGGCTAACGCAATCTTCACTTTCTTTAATACCATATTATTAGGGCTTTCTTTTCCTGAAACAGGTAGTGGTCCTTCTGATTGACCTGGCTTAGGCTTTTGCGGACCCCGTTTAAATGTAATAAATCCATTTAAAAAAGCCTCTAACATTTTATTATTACATTTAATGTATTCTTCTGGTGCTTCTTCCTCATCATAAACTTTAATAAGCATGTTCAATACTTCTTCTTTCGTATAGTCCATGCCACCTAGCTGAAAAATTTTAACCATATCTGTATTTTTGATATCTAATGCATATCTTAAACGAATTAAAATATCATTGTTCGTCATTTTAAAAACCTCCATTTTTAACTGTAAAAGCGCTTCTAATAATCCTATCCTAATTGAAGCATTACTTTATTATAGCAGAGACATTCACAATTTTAGTTAGCTTTCCAAAAGTTACTTTACTAAAGTATTTAGAATGTGCATTTTATTTTTTAACATGTATGATTAGCTAACTCTCGACCATTCTAATCACAAGGAGGTGAGATAAATGGCTAATCGTAGTTCAAATAAGCTTCTAGTTCCCGGTGTACATGAAGCCGTTAATCAATTGAAATATGAAATCGCACAAGAATTTAATGTACAATTAGGGCCAGAAGCCTCTTCTCGTGCAAACGGTTCAGTCGGGGGAGAAATAACAAAACGCCTCGTAGAAATGGCTGAAAAACGTTCAAAAGGTTTATTATAATAATAAATTAAACAAAGAACGAATCCCTTTTTTAAAATTGGCATTCGTTCTTTCATGTTCGGCGGATGTCATGGAATCGGAAAGGGGTTCTTAGAGGATGTTAGCCTAAAATCATCGCATCCATGCGATAACGGCTAACTGACCTGCATCGTGCTGTTGCTGCCACTTCGCTTTCGCACAGACAAAACCAGTTGCTGACGCTGCGTTAGCACTACGCTTTCGCGCAAAAAACATCTGCAGGCCTAAGCACAAAGCCGATTCCAGACACAATTTATGCCGAGGCATAATTGATTTATTTAATTTCAACCGGTTGTAAAGCCTCGCTTGCCCCTTTTTTTAGAGTAAGCATCACGATAAAGGAAATACAATATAAGGCAGCTAAATAGATCATAACGACCGTCATATCATAACTTTGAAGAATATAGCCGACAAAGATTGGTGAAAATCCTCCAATTGCTCTACCAAAGTTAAAAATTGTATTTGTTGCTGTACTTCGAATTTGCACCGGATAGAAGCTACTAATTAAAGCTCCATACCCTGCGAACATCCCGTTTGAAAAGAAGCCGACAATTGCACCACCTAATAAAATTGCGATACTACCTGTGGCATATGCGTATAAAAATACTGCACATGCAGAGGTAAGTAAAAAGATTCCGAATGCACGCTTTGCGCCAAATCGGTCCATAAATCGTCCAAATGTTAGCATCCCAATAATCATGCCAACTGCTGTGCTAATTGTCCAAAGTGCCGAGCTTGAAACGGATAGACCTTGAGATTTTTGCAACATAGATGGCAACCAAATCATTAAGCCATTGTAACCAGCAATTTGAACAGTTGCCATAACGATTAATGATATTGTCGTCATCGAAGTTCGAGGCGTTTCAAATAGCTGCACCAACTTACCTTTTTCATGTTGATTGTCGATTTTTTTATTTTTCTGAGCAGCCAGCCACTCCGGTGATTCCTCAAGATTTCTTCGCACGATAAAAGCGAAAATGACAGGTACTACACCAACAAAGAATAAAGCTCTCCATCCTAAAGTAGGAAGAATAATGGCACTTAGTAACGCTGCTAAAATAACTCCGTATTGAGCACCTACACTAACATATGAAGAGGCTCTTCCTTGCTTATTCTTCGGCCAAGCCTCGGCAACAAGCGCCATACCAATGCCGTATTCGCCCCCTGCACCGAGACCTGCAATAAATCTATAAATATAAATTTGTTCAATAGTTGTTGCTAACCCAGTTAAAGCTGTACCAATTGCAAACAGCAAGACGGTATAAGTAAACACTTTTACCCGCCCATACTTATCAGCTAAAACCCCGAAAATAATGCCACCTAACAGCATACCAATATTCGTTACGGCAGAAATGAGCCCACCCGTTGCGAAATCAATGTTAAATTCCGAAATAATCATTGTCATTGCAAAGGAGATAAACATAATGTCCATCCCTTCCAACGTTAAACCAGCTACTGAAGCTACCACTGTTTTCTTACGATAATCCATCTTTACAATCCTCCAGTTTCTTGTTGATAAAGATCTCTTTTTGAGGGAATGGATTATACAATTCTTGTCCATTCTCTTTTGAAGCCTCACGGGACTCCATTAAAAGAGGTTGAAGCAAAATAAAAGCCCTTCTGTCACAGAGGACAAAAGGGCATGCCAAATCAAAGATATTATTAGCCTTAAAATATCAAGTAGCCCTTTTCAGCCTCTCTGGACCGTATTAAAGGAAATTTATTTCGTTCATTTATGTTGTTCTATATTCTATAAGATTATTATTGAAATAGCAATGCCTTATAGTAGAAAAAATTACCTTAGCTCTTAGTTGAGATAGGAGGCCATTTTCATCTATATCAAAAAAGTCTTTAAGCTGTACAACAGTATACCCATAGCGCTCCAAGTTTTCTTGAATAAGCGCACTTAATTCAGTATCGTCTTCAATATGCATAAGTTTGTACATAGTTAATTCTCCTTTTGGGCAATAAGTAACAGCTATTTTAGAAAAAGTTATTTAAAGAATCGCTAAAAATATTATTACATATAATACCATTTTACGATATATAATGTATAGATGGAATCGATACAGGGAACTCGCATAGCCAACCTTCTAAACTGCGAAATCCCATACTACGAGGAGGATTATTTTGAGCCAATCATCAACAGAAATTTTCATACGTAATTTTGAAAATGGAGACATGCCTTTACTTGGAGAATTGTACCAATCCGTTACAGCAAAAGAAAATGCGACATTTTGGTGGGTCGGAGACGAAGATAATTGGCGTAACGTTTATTGCGCATTTGAAAATGGGAAAATGGTCGCTAAGGGGCAAGTTAGCATCATTAACGTTGTACCCCCCGGTCGTTCAATAGAGAATAACCACTCTATATACGTTAATCTTAAAACCATTTCTGAAAGAGAACATGACATTGCTCTGCTCGATAAAGTCTATCAATATCTTTTCAAAAGAGCACATCAATTAAAGGAAACTTTACCTAAAGAATATGGAACAATCCTTTGCGTTGGTAACGACTCGGAAGAAACTGCAAACAATCAGTTTTTTATCCAAAAATGCTACCTCCCTCTAAATAGCCTGTATCGTATGAATCGTGATTTGAATAAACCTATTCCTGCGTTAACACTACAAGAAGAATTTCAATTCTCATACTGGAAGATGGAAACTTCTAGCGAGGAAAGAGATTACCTTGATATAGAAGCCGAAATTTGGCCAGACACTCCACTTGGTCTAAATAGGTTATCTGAATACAAGAACAACAAGCTATGGACATCCATGGTCATACGTCAAACAGACGCTATTATTGGTGGACTGATGGCATGGCAAGAAGAAGACTACGGTGTAATAGAGGACGTTTTTGTCCGTGAACCGTGGAGGAAACGCGGTATTGCCCAGTTTTTGCTTACACAAGCTATGAAATACCTTAAGTCTCATCAGCTACAAAAAGCTACTCTCATGGTACTAACTACAAATAAATCAGCTTTATCTCTATACGAGTCTGTCGGTTTTTATACGGATACAGAAGAGATAAGGTACTTTACAAAACTGAATTAGGCAACAAAAAAGAGGGGTTCATTGCCCCTCTTTTCTATCTACGGTCCTTCGTCATTCAACATCGTTTGATTCAAAGTTATCAAGCAATGCACGCACTTCATCTGTTGATTTCGTGTTCATCAATTGATTTCTTAATTCACCAGCTCCACGGAAACCTTTAACATAAATTTTGAAAAAGCGATGAAGCCCAGAGATTGAACGTGGTAGTACTTCCGCATATTGATCTTGAAGATCAAGCTGCAGTCTTAAAAGATCAAGATACTTTTTACTACTATGCTCTTTCGGCTCTTTTTCAAAAGCAAAAGGATTTTTAAAAATACCTCGCCCGATCATAACGCCATCAATACCATATTGTTCAGCAAGTTGTAGCCCAGTTTGACGGTCAGGAATGTCTCCATTGATTGTTATTAGCGTATTTGGTGCAATACGGTCACGCAATTTTTTGATTTCCGGAATTAGCTCCCAATGCGCATCTACTTGGCTCATTTCCTTTCTTGTACGTAAATGAATAGAAAGGTTCGCAATATCCTGCTTTAAAATATGCGTTAGCCACTCCTCCCACTCATTTACCTCTTTAAAGCCAAGTCGTGTTTTCACGCTGACAGGTAGTCCTCCTGCTTTTGCTGCTTGAATAAGCTCTGTCGCAACGTCTGGACGCAGAATAAGGCCACTACCTTTCCCTCTCGATGCCACATTCGGTACAGGACAACCCATATTAATATCGATGCCTTTAAAACCTAGCTCCGCCATACCAATACTCATTTGACGAAAATATTCGGGATTATCCCCCCATATATGTGCCACCATTGGCTGTTCATCTTCTGTAAAAATTAAACGACCACGCACACTTTTCATGCCCTCTGGATGACAATAGCTATCCGAGTTTGTAAACTCTGTGAAAAATACGTCCGGTCGACCGGCTTCACTTACTACATGACGAAAAACAACATCCGTCACATCTTCCATTGGTGCAAGTACAAAAAATGGTCGCGGTAAGTCACGCCAAAAATTATCTATCATGTCAAACTCAAATCCTCTCACTATGGATACAACTTCAAACTCTCGATCAAAAAATATGAAGCCAAATGTTCTACTTCTTTTACACTTATATCATGCTCAATAACTGATTATCAACAAATACATTTGGTATTTATAATTTGTGAAAGTCGTATTTTAATTCACATATATCAAAAGTAACCTCTTCTATTCAAGCATAAGATTCAACCAAAACCCTTCCATGCTTACACAAAAAGGATGGAATATTCACTCCATCCTTTCAGAGTTCTATCATTTACTAATCAATCACCCGAGCAACATCCCTACCACAAGTCTTGCATTTCCCCTTCAATACAGGGGCATATTCTCCCTCTTGTATCGTGTACTTCACAATTGCCGTTACACCACAATTGCCACAAAATACGTTTTTCACGAGCATTTCTCTGATATCTTTCGGGATAGAGAGCCATTTTTTTGCTGCGTCCATTATGATCGCTCCTTTAGAGTTAGTTCCGTAACAACCTCCACATGCGTCGAATGCGGGAACATATCTACAGGTTGAATCTCCTGCGTTTTATAGCCCCCATCCTCCAAAATTCGAAGATCGCGCGCTAGTGTAGCTGGGTTACAGGACACATACACAACACGCTTAGGACGTTGCTCTAAAATCGTCTGAAGAAGAGCCTCATCGCAACCTTTGCGTGGTGGGTCAACTACTAAAACATCCGCTTCTTTGCCTTCCTTATACCAACGTGGAATTACTTCCTCTGCTGGCCCAGCCTCGAAATACGTGTTCGTAAAGCCATTTAGTGCTGCATTGCGTTTTGCATCTTCAATCGCTTGTGGGACAATTTCAACACCCATAACAGCCTTTGCCTGTTGTGCAAGGAATAATGAAATTGTGCCGATACCACAGTATGCATCAATTACTCGTTCATCACCCTGTAAGTTAGCGTAGTCTAATGCTTGTTTGTATAGAACTTCCGTTTGCTCAGGGTTTACTTGGTAAAATGAACGGGCTGAAATTTCAAAGCGAACATCGCCAATTGTATCAATAATAACGTCCTTGCCCCACAGATTTACGGTTTCATCACCGAAAATAACGTTCGTTTTGTCGCTATTAACGTTTTGCATAATGGATGTAACATTCGGGACAAGCTTCTGGATTGTCGCAACAGCGGCTTCTTTTTGCGGGAATTTTTTCTTTTTAGTTACGACAACAACCATCACTTCACCAGTTGCTCGTGCCTTACGAACAACTACGTGGCGAAGCATTCCCTCATGCGATAATTCGTTGTATGGTCGAACACCGATTGCCACTAGTTCCTTTTTCAAACCTGCAAGAATAGCGTCCGCTTCTTCAGTCTGAATTAAGCATCGCTCCATATCCACAATGCTATGAGACTTCGTTTTGTAGAAACCAGCAATTGCTTGTCCTGCTTCATTTGAGGAGAAAGGTATTTGCGCTTTATTACGGTAATGCCAAGGCTCTTCCATGCCCTTCACTGGTAGAACAGGCGCATCAATTTTACCAATGCGCTGCATGACATTACGCACCATGTTTTCTTTCCATTTTAACTGTCCTTCATAAGACAGGTGTTGTAATTGGCAGCCGCCACATTGTTTAAAATATTCACAAGGCGCATCTACACGATCTGATGATGGCTCGAGAATTTCTACGACCTTCGCAAAGCCGTAGTTTTTTAACGTTTTTACAACATGTATTTCCGCCGTTTCACTAGGAAGTGCACCTTGGATAAATAATGGATAGCCATCGACCTTTGCGACGCCATTGCCATCATGTGTTAAATCCTCTATATAAACTGTTAGTCGGTCATTCTTTTTCACGGGTGCTGACATTCGTACATCCTCCATTTCAATCTCTTTATTGTAGCATGTTGTGGCGGATGACAAAAGAACAAGGCTTCATATTAACGGCTCAAATGTGGTCGTCTCTACTTCTAACTGATCAGGAAGACAAGATTGGTATCCGCTCTCAAACTGATCACCTTTACACGAGTAGAAAAAAGAGCCGCTATTCGCGACTCTTCCCCTCTTTCCTTACTGTATGGTAATCTCTAGGTGCCCACCAGAAAGCAGCAACTACACCTAGGATGACGACTATAAATGGTGCATAAAAAATCAAAAAACTTGTCATAGTTGTATCCCTCCTATGCGTGATTATCTTCTTTTCCTGTCACATAATTTTTGTTGAAAAGGAATAATTTCAACAACAAGAACAATGATGGAATAAGCAGACACAGTCCCAAAACAAACGCAATGACGAGTGCAATCGCCATTTGTGTGCTTGTAAAGCTATCGTAAATCGTTAAATACGGATACAGTAAATATGGGTATTGGGCAATTCCATATGCAAAGAATGCCACTGCAAATTGGGCAATCAATAAACTAACCGCAAGACCGTAATTTTTTCGCATCCATAGCAACACTACAGTAATAATAAATAGCACGGCAGATATGGCAAACATCCACCATAAATTAACTAGGTTATTGTAACTTTCAGGGTTAATGAATTTCATTTCGTACATAATGCCGAGCGCACTCACCATTAATGGTATCGCCCAAGCAAGTGCGTATTTTCGCATTAAATTTGTAGCTTCTCGATCCTTAGCTTTATGTGCATACCAAGTTAAAAACACGGCTGAAATATACAGTACCGCTGCAATGCTTAGCACGACAATACTCCAAGCAAACGGGCTCGTATACAACGTCCAATAATTCAAGACCGGTTGCCCGTCAGCAATATCAACATAGCCGCCAGCAGCAATCGCAAATACAACAGAGAGTGAGGCTGGAATAAGTAATCCTGCTATACCATACGTCAACGTGTAACCAATATGCCCACGTGCGCCATATGATTCAAATGCATAATAGGAGCCTCGTATTGCAAGCAGCACTAGCGAAATACTAACTGGAACAAGTAAAATCGTTCCATAATAGAAAGCTGTTTGTGGGAAAAATCCAACAATCCCAACAAAGAAGAATACTAAAAAGACATTGGTTACTTCCCAAACTGGTGATAAATAACGTTTAATAATATTTGTTAAAATGTGATTTTTTCCGATTAGTAGGCTGTAGGCATTAAAAAAGCCTGCACCAAAATCGATTGAAGCTACAATGACATAACCAAATAGGAAAATCCATAAAACTGAAATACCTAAAATCTCTAATGTCATAGGATGTCACCGCCTTTTTCAGCATGGCGATCTTCTAACTCTCGCTCAATTGGATTCTTTTTGAACATACGAATTAAAACTACCATACTTCCTACTCCTAATACGGCATACACACCTGTAAACAACAGCATCATTAAATCTACATGGTCACTCGTCGTGGCCCCTTCTGGTGTTCGCATTAATCCATATAAGATCCAAGGCTGTCGTCCAACTTCAGCAAGCCACCATCCTGCTTCAATCGCAATAATAGAAAGTGGTCCACCTGCAACAACAATCCATCTAAACCAACGTGAATGAATAAACTGCCAATCGCGTGCTTTCCCGCATACATAAACCAGTGAAACGAGTGCCATAAACATGCCGATAAACACCATGAGATTAAAGAGGTAATGGATATATAGTGGTGGTCGATCTTCTTCAGCAAATTGATCTAAGCCAATTACCTCAGCATTTGGATTATTATGTGCTAAAACACTCAAAGCATAAGGTACTTTAATAGCATATTTTACTTCTTCCCCTTCTAATACACCAAATAGTATAAGGGAAGCTTTGTCTCCCGTTTCAAAATGCCACTCAGCCGCAGCTAGTTTTTCTGGCTGATATTCCGCTAAATATTTTCCTGAAAAGTCTCCAATAATTGCTGAAGCAATGGAGAAAATCAGACCAATCTTCATAAGTAGTAATAAAGATTTTTTATGATATATATGCTTAGAACCTCTAAGCATACGATATCCTGCGATTGCGGCTAATACAAATGCGGATGTCATATAAGCCGTAACGAGAACATGCGCTACCTTTGTCGGCATTGCTGGATTAAACATTGCTAGAAATGGTTGAATATTCACTAGCTGGCCGTCCACAATATCAAATCCTTGTGGCGCATTCATAAACGCATTGACAATTGTTATAAACACAGCTGACATCGATGCACCGACAGCAACCGGAATTAACAGTAGCATATGCTTCTTCTGACTATCGAAGCGATCCCAAGTATATAGGTAGATGCCTAGAAAGATGGCTTCAAAGAAAAATGCGAACGTTTCCATAAAAAGTGGTAATGCAATTGTCTGACCGGCAAGCTGCATGAAATTCGGCCATAGTAAAGACAACTGTAAGCCAATTGCTGTCCCTGTGACAACTCCGACTGCAACCGTAATAACAAAACCTCGTGCCCAACGTCTTGCCATTAAAATATAGTGCTCATCATTCTTTTTATACCCAGTCCATTGTGCGATCATAATCATTAACGGGACACCAACTCCAATCGTTGCATAAATAATATGGAAGGATAAAGTTAGTTCCGTTAACGCTCTACTCCAAAAGACTGCTGATTCATTCACCATGTCATTGCCCCCCTAACCTCCAAATATTCTTCCAAGTATGGAAAGTAGCATAATAATTGCAACACCAAAGCTTAGCCAAATGAGCTTTCTTTCCTGTGACTTATACAAAGGCAACACTTCCTCTCCCTTATCTCTACCCCATTTTCCACTATTGCAACGAAAAAAACCTTTATAATGGACCGGAATTTCGGCCTATTATAAAGGTTTCAAATTTTGTTCAAGTAATATACGCACATTTGCCAAACATTTTTCTTAATTCATTCACATTACCAATTAAAGGATGAAAATGTTCATATATATGGGGATTAACCCATTAAATAGGAATCATCACCAAAACGCGTAGTTGATTTCCGTTCCGGCTGGGGCTTTACTGGAGTCGCCCAGCCTCCACACCAATCAACTTATTTACATAGTAGACGTTTTAACAAAAGTCATCCACAACTTTTGGTGATAAACCATTAATCTCCACAAAAATTCGATTAAACAGGCTCTCACCCTAAATTAAAAAGGGTTCTACCTAAATTAAGCAGACCCTTCTTATGTTTATTACATACGGTCTTCTTCACGGATATCTGCTAGTGGAACAAAAATCTCAATATGGCGCTTTAAGTTTTCAAATGTAGCAGGCGCATCTCCACCATACTCACCATCTAAGTTTAAATGTATTTCATCTTCAGTAGATACTTTTACGACACTTGCCTTTTTATAAATTACACGATCATCATTCAAATGCTCGCCTCTTAATGCCATTGCAGCAAGCTGAATAAATTCAGGTAAGCTTACTTTTTTCAATACTAATAAAGTAAAGTAGCCATCATTAATACTTGCATCAGGTGCTAGCTTTTCAAAGCCACCCACTGAATTTGTTAAGCCGCATAAAAACATCATGGCATCCCCATCAAACACTTCGCCATCATATTCGATACGCATATGGGAAGCTTTAATTGATGGGATCATTTCTACTGCTTTTACGTAATAAGCTAGCTGTCCTAGCATTGTTTTCATTTTACTTGGCACTTCATAAGTTAACTCTGTAATACGTCCGCCAGCGGCAATATTGATGAAATAGCGTTCCCCATTTAATAAACCAACATCAACCGGCAACGTTTCGCCTTTAATAATGATGTCAACTGCAGCTTCAATATTTCGCGGAATATGCACGGCACGGGCAAAGTCATTCGTAGTGCCCATCGGAATTAAACCTACTTTCGGGCGGTTCTCAAATGAACTCACGCCAGAAACAACTTCATTTAATGTGCCATCTCCACCAACTGCAATGATTATATCAAAGCCACGTTCAACTGCATTTTTTGCTGCAATGGTTGCATCGCCTTCACAGGTTGTTGCGTGACAAGATGTCTCATAGCCTGCTACCTCTAATTTTGCCAATACTTCTGGTAGATGCTTTTTAAACGCTTCACGCCCAGATGTAGGATTATAAATGATTCTTGCTCGTTTCATAACATACCTTCTTTGCTTCATAAGATTCTATTTCTTTCAACGAACTATTCGTTTAAATGTTGCATTAAGCTTCCAATAGTCAACAAAAGTAAGGCATGTCCTTATTCTCTGACATGCAGCCTTACGATTTATAATTATTGTAATGCAGCTGTTACTTGCTTTTTAAAATCCTCATAGACAAATGTCCAATATGCTTTATTCGTAATATTCTCTTCACGAATTTCAGCATATAGTGCTTTTTGTGCATCTTCAAATGTAGGATCTTCTTTATCAGGTAAAGTAGCTCGCTTACTCACTACTAGTTCCTGTAATTCTGGTGCACGCGGTCCCCATTTCCCAACAACCTGCCCAGCATCATCTAATAAAATATAAACCGGAATTGCACGGCCACCGTTTGTTAAATAGCGATCAATTAAATCTGTATCAGCATCACGTAGTACTGCGCGCATTTCTAACCCTGCTGCCTCTGCAACTCGACGAATAACTGGATTGTTTAACATTGCGTCCCCGCACCAATCCTCAGTAATTGTTAAAATTTTTGGTTGCTTGTCCTTTAGTAGTTCGATAAAACCATCGTTTAGTGGCACTTCGAAGCCATCATAAATACGGAAGCTTTCCTCTTTTAATGTCGTCATATTATCCATATATTGTTGAATCGAAATCGCATCATCAAAATATTGTTGTTCAGTTTTCATTGATTGACCTCCTAAAGTTATATCATGTTCTATACTATATTTTGCTATGAATACTCTTTGAAGACAACTATTAAGTGTTAATTTGGTATTTTTTAGTGTCGATTTACAGCAAATATCGTTTTGCTTGGCAAGGCATTTATCTTGTATAGATACCCCAAAGAGTCTTTTGTATGTATATTTTTTAAAATAAAAAGCCAAGAAAACGAATTTGCTCTCTTGGCCTTCTATAATAATTGCAATTAACGTTTTGCAATTTCTTGTTGTAATAATTTATTGACCATTGGTGGGTTCGCTTGACCTTTAGTAGCTTTCATAATTTGACCAACTAAGAAGCCGATAGCGCGATCCTTACCGTTTTTGAAGTCTTCGATTGATTGTGCATTGTTGTCTAGAACTTCTGTAACGATAGCAAGTAATGCACCTTCATCAGAAATTTGAACTAAACCTTTTGCTTTAACGATTTCTGCTGCGGAACCGCCATTTTCTACTAATTCAGCAAATACTTTTTTACCGATTTTAGAAGAAATTGTACCGTCCGTGATTAATTTCACCATTTCCGCAAGGTTTTCTGGCGTTAATGCAGTATCTTTAAGGTCTTTTTGTTCTGCATTTAAGTATGCAGAAACATCACCCATAAGCCAGTTTGCTGAAAGCTTTGCATCTGCACCTTTAACTACCATAGCCTCGAAGAAGTCTGAGATTTCTTTTGAAATAACAAGAACTCCTGCATCATATGGTGTTAACCCTAATTCTTCAACATAGCGCTTTTTACGAGCATCTGGAAGCTCTGGAATTTCTGATTTTACTCGTTCTAACCACTCATCATCGATTGATAGACGAACTAAGTCTGGCTCTGGGAAGTAACGATAATCATCTGTTCCTTCTTTCACACGCATAAGAATTGTTTTACCTGTTTTTTCATCGAAGCGACGAGTTTCTTGCTCAATTTCCCCACCTGAAAGAAGAACATCAGCTTGACGTAATTCCTCATGCTCTAAACCACGGCGAACGTAGTTGAAAGAGTTAAGGTTTTTAAGCTCTGTCTTTGTACCAAATTCTTCTTGACCATATGGACGAAGTGAAATGTTGGCGTCACAACGAAGTGAACCTTCTTCCATTTTACAGTCTGAAACATCTGAATATTGGATGATTGATTTTATTTTTTCAAGATACGCATACGCTTCGTTTGGTGTGCGAATATCTGGCTCAGAAACGATTTCTACAAGTGGTGTACCTTGACGGTTGAAGTCAACTAAAGAGTGGTCGCCACTGTGAGACAGTTTACCAGCATCTTCTTCCATATGAAGACGTGTAATACCAATACGTTTTGTGTAACCATCTACTTCGATATCAACCCAGCCGTTTTTACCGATTGGTTTATCGAATTGAGAAATTTGATAAGCTTTCGGATTATCTGGATAGAAGTAGTTTTTACGGTCAAATTTTGTTTCTTGTTCGATTTCCATGTTAAGTGCAAGTGCTGCACGCATTGCGAAATCTACAACATTTTTATTAAGTACAGGAAGGACACCAGGATAGCCTAGGTCGATAACTGTAGTATTTGTATTTGGTTCAGCACCGAAATGAGCTGGTGCTGATGAGAAGATTTTTGAGTTCGTTTTTAACTCAACGTGTACTTCTAAACCAATGACTGTTTCAAAGTTCATGTTATTTTCCCTCCCAAATTTGAGGAACTTGTTTATGGAACTCCGTTGCTTGTTCAAAAGCATGAGCTACACGGTAAATTGTTGCTTCATCGAAATATTTACCGATAATTTGTAAGCCTAATGGCAGTTCACTTTCAAAGCCACATGGAATTGAAATGGCTGGCACACCAGCTAAGTTCATAGGAATTGTTAAAATATCATTTGCGTACATCGTCATTGGATCATTAACGTTTTCACCAATTTTAAATGCTGGTGTTGGAGAAGTTGGTCCAATGATTACATCAAAGTCTTCAAATACTTTGTCATAGTCTGCTTTGATAAGTGTACGTGCTTGTTGCGCTTTTTTGTAGTAAGCATCATACGTACCTGCGCTTAATGAGTAAGTACCAAGCATGATACGACGTTTTACTTCATCACCAAAGCCTTGTGCGCGTGTTTCTTTATAAAGGTCCATCAAATTATTAACATTTTCTGCACGGAAACCATAACGGATACCGTCAAAACGAGAAAGGTTAGAAGACGCTTCTGAAGAAGAAAGAATATAGTATGCTGCAAGTGCGTATTTCGAATGAGGAAGTGATACTTCTTCTACTGTAGCACCTAAGCCTTTTAATACTTCTAATGCTTCAAGCACTGATTGGCGTGCTGCTTCGCCAACACCTTCACCAAGGAATTCTTTTGGCACAGCGATACGTAAGCCTTTTACATCACCTGTAAGTGCTGCTGCGTAGTTTGGAACTTCAACGTTTGCAGAAGTTGAATCGTTTGGATCTAATCCTGCAATTGCTTCAAGTAAAAGAGCGTTGTCTTCAACATTACGAGTAATTGGCCCGATTTGATCTAAAGAAGATGCAAATGCAACTAAACCAAAGCGAGATACACGACCATATGTAGGTTTCATCCCTACAACACCGCAATATGCTGCTGGTTGACGGATTGAACCACCTGTATCAGAACCAAGTGAGAATGGTACTTCACCTGCTGCTACTGCTGCTGCAGACGCACCTGAAGATCCACCCGGTACATGGTTTAAGTTCCATGGATTTTTTGTTGTTTTATAGTACGAGTTTTCATTTGAAGAACCCATTGCAAACTCGTCCATGTTTAATTTACCGATAGTGACCATACCAGCTTCACGTAGCTTTTTAACTACTGTTGCATCGTAAATTGGCATAAAGCCTTCTAGAATTTTAGAAGCACAAGTTGTTTCTAAACCTTCTGTCACGATGTTGTCTTTAACACCGATAGGAAGACCGAAAAGTGGTCCACGCTCTTCAAATGGCACTTTGTCCATTTCAACTGCTTGTGCAGTTGCTTTTTCTTCGTTTGAAGCAAGGAAAGCTTGTACATTGCCGTCAAGCTTTGCCACACGTTCGTATGCTTCTTTTGTTAAATCAGCGATTGTTAGCTTACCCGCTTTAATGTCAGCTTGTAGCTCCTTTGCTGAACGTTCAAATAACGTCATGAGGAATCCTCCTATGTTTTAGTATTACATGATAGCTGGTACTTTTACTTGACCATCTTCTTGTTCTTTTACGTTTAACATCATTACTTCACGGTCTAAGCCTTTTGTTGCCACATCTTCACGCATTACGTTTACTAGTGGTAAAACATGAGTTGTTGGTTCAACATTCGTTGTATCTAACTCGTTTAGTTGCTCTGCGAAGTCTGTAATTTTACCAAGCTGTTCAGCAAATTTCTCTGCTTCCTCTTCCGTAATTGCAAGACGTGCTAAATTTGCAACGTGTTTAACTTCTTCTTTTGTTAATTTTGCCATTTTTCCACACCTCCGAATACTCACTCAATTCATTGTTTTTGTCGATGACAATAGGGTTGAATAAAGTTAACCATGCAAATTATCATAACATTTTTCATATTAAAAATCACAACTTTCACCAAAAATAAAGAAACTTTCACTACTATGACGAAGTGTTGTCTTTAGGGACCGCCTTTCAAGTCCTTCATATAGACTTCGCTTTTCGGGAGTAGGGCATGGATTGTGTGCCGTGCTCTCGGATCTCGGGTCAAGAGGCTTCCCGTCGTTTCAAAGACTTTATCCGTCGCTCAGGGGAATCCTTCCGTCGCTTTCGCTTTTTTATCCGTCACTTCCGATGGGCTATCCGTCTCCCTTGTTTCTTTCCGTCATTTCGAAGACTTTATCCGTCGTTCCGGGGAATCTTTCCGTCGCTTTCGCTTCTCTATCCGTCACTTCCGATGGGCTATCCGTCTCCCTTGTTTCTTTCCGTCATTTCGAAGACTTTATCCGTCGTTCCGGGGAACCCTTCCGTCGCTTTCGCTTTTTTATCCGTCACTTTGGCTGGGCTATTCATCGCCCTTTCTTCTTTCCGTCATTTCGAAGACTTTATCCGTCGCTTAGGGGAATCCTTCCGTCGCTTTCGCTTTTTTATCCGTCACTTCCGATGGGCTATCCGTCACCCTTATTTCCTTCCGTCGTTTCGAAGACTTTATCCGTCGATCCGCGGAATCCTTCCGTCGCTTTCGCTTTTTTATCCGTCACTTCCGATGGGCTATCCGTCGCCCTGTTTCTTTCCGTCGTTTCGAAGACTTTATCCATCGCTCCGGGGAATCTTTCCGTCGCTTTCGCTTCTCTATCCGTCACTTCCGATGGGCTATCCGTCGCCTTTGTTTCTTTCCGTCATTTCGAAGACTTTATCCGTCGATCTGGGGAACCCTTCCGTCGCTTTCGCCTTTTTATCCGTCATTTCCGCTGGGCTATCCGTCACTCTAAAGAGCCTATCCATCCTTCTGATTAATTCTTCATTTTTCTTCCCACAAAAAAATATAGTCAGCACGAGGCTGACTATATGTTAATAGATATGGACGTATGGTTCCTTTTCGCTGGCATTCTTAACGATCAATGCCTCTGGACCGTTTATTGAGGTAATATTTACTTCAACATTGATGTTATCAAATTGATTGATCAGAACACCTGTTAAATATTGAGTAAATCCTATAATTTCAGACTTGCCGTAAAATTGGATTGGCACTTCAATCGTTAGCTTTTGAATTTTTTTATTTTGATAGAAGCCTGTTCCTATTACACTAGTATAATTAGAAAAGTATTTATCTACATCTTGTTTAAAATTCTTAAAGTTATTGCTAACATCCCTGTATACATCCTGTGATTCACTAGTTGGGAATAGTACATATTCTTCGTCAATACCTTTCCAATCAGCTACGTCGTTTTGTCCTGCTTTTGCTACGCCATAGTTAAAATACGTTCCTGGAATAATATCATTGCGAGCTTTTTGTTTAAACAAGCCTACTACAATCGGTATATCTTTCAATTCATCACGAGTTCTTAAGCGGGACACAATTTCAGCGGCCATTTTCTTTCCTTGCTCAACGAGTTTTGCCTCCGGAATTGGTTCCTCATAGTACTCTCCATATTTTTCTTTTTGATAATAATAAATAGAGTTTAAGGAAAGTCCTATCGAAATACCGCCTAATTTCACTTTATTATCACTAGTTTTTGTTAAATAATTTTGCTCAACAATATGTGATAAATAGATTGGGGCCTTAGTTGCACGTTCTTCTGCTGGCATTGAATCCGTCGTTGGAGGATTTAAACCATCCTTCGTTTGTGAACTACGTGCAAGCCAATCTGTCACTGTGCTTTCAGCTAAATACTGCCCCTCTTGGAAGAAGTAGTTTTCTGTGTCAAACTCATTTTGGGAAAGACGCATTAAACCTGTTTCTACTTCCTTCATATCATATTTCGTAAAGATATTTGAAACTACTAATCCCCTGCTAGCACTTTGTTTATAAGGTGTTAGCGTTCTATAGTATGAATCATCAATCTGTATGCTGGGAATAATCGTTGTTTCCGCTTTTTCCTGTTGCGTCTCCTGTGTAAGCTCTGTTTCCTTCTTATTAGAAGGCACACAGCCGACTAGCATTGCAGCAGCGACAATTGCTGGAATGAGTCGAAATGACTTCATTATTTTTGTACTCCTTTACTGTAAATCAAATTGTGCTCGACGAATTGTTCATACCCTACCTGTGGAACGTAGAGACATTTATAAAATGCCTCTACGTTCCACCAAGTGGCTAGGACAATTCATCATACTTACCTTCACTACTATCCTTTATTGGACGAGGTTAAGTTGTTCGATCAGGCTGTCTTCATTCCAAACTTCAATACCTAATTGCTCGGCTTTTTCTAGTTTAGAACCCGCTTCTGCTCCTGCAATGACAAGGTCAGTTTTTTTGCTGACACTACCTGTAACAATACCACCTAACTCTTCTATTTTCGCCTTTGCTTCGTTACGTGTCAATTGCTCAAGTTTACCAGTTAATACGATTGTTTTACCCGCAAAAGGATTATCCCCTATAGCTACTTCTATTTTTTTACCTTTATACGTCATATTGACGCCTACTTCAGCAAGGCGCCCAATGACTGCACGAGCATCCTCATTTGAAAAATACTCGACAAGCGATGAAGCCATTTTATCGCCGATTTCATGAATCGCCACTAGTTGCTCCTCTGTTGCTACCATCACCGCTTCCATCGTTTCAAACTCCTCTGAAACAATTTTTGCTGCTTTTTCACCAACATGTCGTATCCCTAATCCAATTAGTAAACGCTCCATTGAATTTTCTTTGGAGGCCTGAATGGCACTGACTAAATTCGTCGCTGATTTTTCTCCCATACGCTCAAGCTCGACAAGCTGTTCTACAGTTAAGTGATACAAATCAGAGATATCATGAATTAAATCTGCACGTAATAATTGCTCAACGACTTTATCACCAAGACCGTCAATATTCATAGCATTACGCGATACGAAATATTTAATGCTCTCCGCAATTTGTGCAAAGCATGCTGGATTTACACAACGTAATGCCACTTCTCCTTCAATACGAATAAGCTCGCTATCACAAACTGGACAATGTTCTGGCATTACATATGGCACTGAGTCCTCAGGGCGCTGCTCCAGTATTACACCTACAACTTGAGGAATAATATCTCCGGCTTTTCGGATAATGACAGTATCTCCTAGTCGAATATCTTTCTCTCGAATTAAATCCTCATTGTGTAATGACGCACGTTGAACTGTTGTACCTGCCACTTGAACAGGCGTTAAAATAGCAGTTGGAGTAACAACACCTGTACGCCCAACCGTTAAATCAATATCAAGTAATGTTGTCACTACTTCTTCAGCAGGGAATTTATAGGCAATTGCCCAACGTGGACTCTTTGCTGTATAACCAAGCTCATCCTGTTGCGCATAGCGATCCACCTTAATAACAATACCGTCAATTTCATAGGCTAAATTCGGACGGCTTTCAGTCCACTTTTCGATAAAGGCTAGTACTTCTTCAATCGTTGAGCAGCGTTGACGCTCTTTGTTTGATGGGAAGCCTAGTCCCTCTAAATAATCGAGCATCTCTGCATGACCGTCAATACCATATGCCTCGCCATCTCCTCCAATTGCATAAATAAAGGTTGATAGCTGACGACTCGCTGCTATTTTAGGATCTAACTGGCGTAAAGAACCAGCAGCCGCATTTCTCGGATTAGCAAATAATTCTTCTCCATTTTCAGTACGAAGGGTATTCAATTTGTCAAATGATTTTTTAGGCATATACGCCTCGCCACGTACTTCAATTGTAAGTGGTTCCTTCAATCGAAGAGGTATTGCTCGAATCGTTTTTAAATTTGCTGTAATATCTTCCCCTACAACACCGTCTCCTCGCGTTGCTCCTTGTACAAAAACACCATTTTCGTATTTTAATGAAATGGCAAGACCATCAATTTTCAACTCACAAACATAGGAAAAGTTATCACCGATTGCTTGACGTACTTTACGGTCAAATTCACGTAAGTCTTCTTCATTAAAAGCGTTTGATAGACTTAGCATCGGATAATCATGAGTCACTTTCTTAAAGCCTTCTACCACTGCTCCGCCAACACGCTGCGTAGGTGAATCTGGGTAAATAAGCGACGGATTCGCTTCCTCTAATGCAATAAGCTCATGTAATAATTGGTCATAAACACTATCTGCTACGACAGGTTTATCCAACACGTAATAGGCATGACCGTATTCGTGTAATAATTTATTTAACTCCACAACGCGCTGTTCAATTTCGTTCATTTAAGTTCCTCCGCTTACCCTTTTTCAATAGGTGCAAATTGTGCTAGTAATCGCTTAATACCAATAGGTTGTGGAAAGGCAATATCTAGCTCTGTACTATCACCCTCACCTTTTACACTAACAACCATACCTGTTCCCCATTTTTTATGGATCGCTTTGTCTCCAGCCTTCCAGCCAAATTGGTCACCACCTGTTGTTTGTAAACGAGCAGTTGCAGGCTGTGTTTTCTGAACCGCTCCAAGTGTACGTTTTTGATAGCCACTTGTAGAACGATTACTTGAGGCAAACGGAACCTCAGGCTTCGAACCACCTTTGGATATTGATTCTGTAATATCTTCTGAAATTTCACCTAAGAAACGAGAAACATTATTATAGCTAGAACGACCAAAAATCGTACGGCTTTGTGCACTCGTTAAATATAAACGTTCCTCGGCCCGCGTCACGCCGACATACATCAATCGTCTTTCTTCTTCCATTTCATCCATATCATCAAGTGAACGAGAATGTGGGAAAATATTTTCCTCCATTCCAATGATAAAGACGATAGGGAATTCTAAGCCCTTTGCAGCATGCATCGTCATCAAAATAATGTTGCCCTTTGATGTGTCATCTTTATCAAGTGCATCAATATCTGCAATTAGCGCTAAATCTGTTAAAAAGGCAATTAAGCTTTTATCTTCACTGCGCTCTTCAAAAGCCTTTGTTACTGATAAAAACTCTTCAATATTTTCTAAGCGGCTTTCTGCTTCAATCGTCTTTTCATTTTGTAGCATTGCTCGATAACCAGATTTGTCAATGACCTGCTCTACAATTTCTGTCACCGATAAATATTCTTGCATCTCTGTAAAGCCTTTAATCATTGCATAAAATTGCTCAGCTGAATTAGCAGCCTTCCCTGAAAGACCCATGAATACAAGATCATTCATAGCATCAAAAATAGAGCGCTCCTGTTCAATCGCATAGCGCGCCATTTTTTCAAAGGAAGTTGCACCGATACTACGCTTTGGCTCATTAATAATACGTGCGAGTGATAAATCATCATCATTATTGGCAATAAGGCGCAAGTAGGCAAGTAAATCCTTAATCTCTTTACGATCATAGAACTTAGTACCACCAACTATTTGATAAGCCATATTGGACTTAACGAGCACTTCCTCCATCACACGGGACTGAGCATTTGTACGATATAATATCGCAAAGTCATCAAATGAACGATTATCTTTTTGAATAAGCTGTTGGATTGTTTGTACAACGAATTGCGCTTCCTCTTGCTCGTTATAAGCTTTGTACAACACGATTTTTTCACCTTCTGCATTTTCTGTACGCAGTTCTTTTGGATAACGTGTTGTATTATTTTGAATGACGTCGTTTGCCGCTTGTAGGATGCGTTGTGTTGAACGATAATTTTGCTCAAGCATAATGGCCTTAGCATTTGGATAATCCTTTTCGAATGAAAGGATATTGCCAATATCTGCACCACGCCAACGATAAATCGATTGGTCGGAATCCCCTACAACACAAATATTTTTAAATTTCTTGGCAAGCAACTGAACGAGTAAATATTGAGATTTATTTGTATCTTGATATTCATCTACATGAATATATTGGAATTTATTTTGATAGTATTCAAGCACTTCTGGTACACGATTGAATAATGTAATAGTTGTCATAATTAAATCATCAAAATCGAGTGACTGATTGCGGCGTAGTCTTTTTTCATAACCTTTATAAACACGGGCAATCGTTTTTTCGTAAGGATTATTTTCATTGATTTGACCTGCATAATCGTCCGCAGTTTTACATTCGTTTTTTGCTGAACTAATCGCATTTAAAATCGCACGAGGTTCAAAACGCTTCGTATCAATATTTTCATCCTTCATAACATTTTTAATAACTGATAGCTGATCAGTAGAATCTAAAATTGAAAAGTTACGTGATATCCCAAGCTGATCAATATTGCGTCGCAAAATACGCACACACATTGAGTGGAATGTCGATACCCACATACTTTCGCCAGTTCCGTTACCTAGTATGCCATCTATACGCTCACGCATTTCACGTGCAGCTTTATTTGTAAATGTGATAGCTAAAATCTTTGATGGGTATACTTCTTTTTCGATTACTAAGTATGCTATACGATGTGTCAATACACGTGTCTTCCCTGATCCAGCACCCGCCATAATTAGAAGCGGTCCCTCAGTTGTTTTAACCGCATTTTCCTGCTCAGGGTTCATACCTGCTAATAAGTTTTTCGTTAACTGCTCCATTTCGCACCGCCTTACAAACGTTTATTTATCAATTATACCTCGGCATAATTGCGTCCGGAATCGGCTTTGTGCTTAGGCCTGCACGATGCAGGTCAGTTAGCCGTTATCGCATGGATGCGATGATTTTAGGCTAACATCCTCTAAGAACTCCTTTCCGATCCCGTGACATCCGCCGGAGGCTTTAACTTCTTTTAGCAGGTGTTTAAACACCTGCTAAAAAAGTTAAATTATATCGTATTTTTTACAGCCTTAACAGTCGCAAGTGCAGCTTTTAAATCTTCGTATATAATATTACCAACTACTACTGTATCTGCATATTTTGCCATTTCTGCTGCTTGCTGAGCAGATGTAATGCCGCCACCGTAAAACAGTCGCGTATTTTTCAGTTCATTTTTCACAGCACTTACAACCTCAATATCGCCATAAGTACCGCTATACTCTACATAAAATACAGGTAGTCTAAAGAAATTTTCAGCCATACGTGCGAAAGCAACAACATCATCAATGGATAAATCCGTTTTCGCATTCGTTACTTCAGCTACTTTACAATTCGGGTTTAAAATACAATAACCTTCAGCGACTAATTCATCCCATACCATAATATCTCCATATTCTTTAATTGCTTCATGGTGTAAATTTTTAATCCACTTTGGATCATCACTATTCAACACGGTTGGAATGAAATAATAGTCATAGCCTGGTGTTACTGAATCAATCGCAGAAATTTCAAGCGCTATTGGCACTTCAAAGCGTCTTACACGAACAAGTAAATCTAATACACCATCTAAAGTTACACCGTCTGTTCCGCCAACTATAATAACATCTGTACCTGATTCACAAATTTTTTCTAGTGCCTCATCTGAAATATCTTTAGCTGGGTCTAGCTTGAACACATGTCTCCATTCTAAATAATCCATCTATTTTACCACCTATCATTTTCAATCTATTCGTTTACAAGTATAGCTTATGACTGTCTACAAAAAAATGAAAAAGACTGGGTAATAACTCTACCCAGCCCTTTTACCTACTATTCTTTTGGTGCTTGAAACGGCTTTTCATCTGGATACAAACGACCTAACATTTCATCATATGTATCATTCCCGTAATCAAAGCAACGACGTACACGTGAAATAGTTGCTGTACTTGCACCTGTTTCCTTCTTAATAGATTCGTAGGTTTTCTTTAAACGTAGTAAATGCGCGACCTCAAAGCGTTGTGCCAGCGATTGAATTTCACTAATCGTACATAAATCATCAAAAAATTTATAACATTCTTCGATGTCTTTCAACTCTAACACTGCTTTAAATAATTGATCTGTTTGATGCCCTCGAATTTTTTCGATTTGCATGCAATCTTCCTCCCTTTAAGGCTGCGTTTTCACCATTGCTTGTAACCCTGGTGAAATTGGTACGAAATTTACCCAAGACTTCCCTGGTACTAGCTTCACAAGCTCCCCAGACTCTTCTACAGCCATTGGTATTCCATCAATATTAGCCCATTTGACTTCTCTCATATAGCCATTTTGAAATACATACGCATTTCCACCAGAAGTTAAATCAATTTCTTGGCGCCCCTCATTATCAATCGTTCGATGTTTCATTTCAAAAAATAGCACATTTGAAAATGATAATGTGTCGCCTGTTAACATATCCTTTGTGTCAACGCCAGCCGATTGTCGTCCATAACGATTACTTTGCTTATCATACAAATACGAATTATGGAAATACTCACTATTTCCGTAGTAAATGTCAACTCGACTTGTTTCATTGCCTATTTTACCACGTTCATCGGGTTCATAAAAAGCCTCATGTACTTTTTCATGGTAACTCATTGAAGCGCCCACTTTTTTCGCTCCATTTAATATACTTTCAGACGTAATATACGAGTTGTGTGGAGCAACACGGTCTTTTGAACGTTTAAAAAGTGTGCCATCATAATCCATACCATTTATATTGTCGACTACATTATTAGTAAGCATCGATTTTGCCTCTGGGCTATAACCATGTGCTACGTAAAATGCACCATAGCCTTTCGCAAGATCCACAAAATAAGATCGAGCACTACGAACAGGTCCTACATTTTCTGGCAGTTCACTTTGATAAACTGCTAATAAACGTGTAACATTGCCTTCTGCTAGCATTTCATAAATAATATCTGCCGCTTCTATTCCTGATTGTGGACGTGCTTTCGGGTGATTATTAACTGTAACAATAATTGGACGCTGCGTAATTTCTTCCTTCACAGCTTCACCTGTTAACGGAGCAACAAACGCTCCTTCTTTAACTGGCTCTTCAATAGCAGTTCCATCGTCAACTTTGCTCGTATCATCTTTCTTTACTTCTGACGAATCTTTTGAACATCCTCCTATCAGTAAGGTGCTAAAAGCCATTGCGATAAATAGTTTCTTCGATTTGAACACAAGCATTACTCTCCTTTTATCAATTACATCTACCATAGGGAAACTTCAATTAACGCATCACTGCTGGTAATAATAACTTATTCTTCATAACATCAAAAATCCCTTTTGGCGTAATACGGATATATGGTAAATGTGTCGATTGTAAGAATAGTAAAGAGTAAACTGCGTCTCCTAAGTGGTAACCACGTTCCGCTAATGCTTGTTTTAAGAACTTCTCTTTTTCTGCTAGCTCCTTCACATCACCATCATATAAAAGACCGCCAATTGTTAAAGGAACAGCAGCAATTACCTCGCCTTTTTCAACAAGGACAATACCACCACGCATTGCCTTCATTTCCTCAAAGGCTTTAATCATATCGTCTTTATTTTTTCCGATCAGTAAAATATCGCCTGTATTCGAATAAGATGAGGCAAACCCTTGAACACTAGTAGCAAAACCTTTAATCATCGTGTTAACATGCCAATTACCGTCTCTATTCATAAGCATTAAATAACATTCATCATGATTTGCAAGCTGCCCTTCTCTAGTAATGAATGAGTTATATGGTTTCGTAATAACATCATTGACTAACTCAATTCCAAACGGCATCGAGAATTGAAAATCATGAGACGTTAATGAAAAATCTAAGTCAAATGCAGGTAACGCTGAATAATCTATTGTCGCAAGTTTCTGCACTTGTTCACCATCACGTTTTAACCATACACCCTTCGATAATACACTTTCAGGAACTGGGTGCCATTCGTCTTGTAAAATATTTAGGGAAGCAAATCGACCCGTTGCGATAAAGCCATGTAAGTTGGACATATTATAATAGCGTGCAACATTATAAGAAGCCATTTGATAAGCATCTATCGGTGCTACACCTGCATCTAAAGCTACTTGAATACATTTATCCATTACACCATCCTCATGGAAAGAAGGTGGTGAGCCATCTGTTGTCATCATTAAATGATCAAAAATAGGTAGCTCTTTTTCAACTATTCCCTTTAATAAATCAGGGAGGTCTGGACGAATTGAAGAATGACGTAGCGTTACAGCATAGCCTTGCATAATACGTCGCTCTACTTCTTCCACTGTCATAGCTTCATGATCACCATCTGCACCAAGTAGCTTCATTCGTGCTAAAGTTCGTTCTGATGCTCCAGGGAAATGCCCTTCTATTTTTTTCCCGTAGCCCTTAGCCATTTGCATACGATAGAGCATTTGGTCATCCCCATGTAACAACCTTGGCCAGCCCGTTAATTCTCCTCCAAGTAAAACATCATCACGTTCTAGCCATTCTAAAATGGACGTATTAGAAAAAATCTCTTCCTCCTGTTCCAGTTCAGTTTGCGAATCAAAACGAGTCCACCAATAAAATGAAAACGGTAGCTTTTTCAAATCATCTAGTATTGAAAACGCTTTCTTATTTTCTAAAGATAAAACGAAGCTTAAATTATCTGAAATAAAAGTTGTAGTTCCTAGCTGACCACAAAAATCAGCAAAGGATTGCGGATGGTATAACTGGAACGGATGAACATGCGGCTCAATATATCCCGGTACAATTGTTTTATTCGTACAATCAACCACTTCTGTCCCTTCTAATAACGGAGGCATTCTATCACCAGCATAGACAATACGATCTCCTAAAATCCATATGTTCCCTACTATCCATTGTTTGAGCATGCTATGTAAATAACGTGCATTTGTTAATACAATATCCGGTGCTTTTTTTCCATCAATTACTGCTAATTGCTGACGTAATTCTGTAATTTTCCATACTGGATCCATTCTATTCGCCCCTTCCTAAATTACGTAAAATTTCATTGTGTAAATCCTACGCGAAATCACATACTACTACTGCATAAACGTAATTTTTCATGAAATTAATGCTTTATGCAATCATCTTGTTTCAATCGTAACACAGCACTTTCATAAAACAAAGTGCACCCCGCTTTATTTTTCCCACAATGACTAAAGGAGGAAATATTATGATGCAAGAATCGAATTTAAGCGAAAAAAATGCCTTTTGTCGCTTTGCCATGGGGGCAGGTTTAACGGCATTCGGTATCGCTAAAGTCTCAAGAAATCCTGAATGTACGAAAGGTCGATTGATGATTGCATTTGGTGCCTTGAAAATGGCTGAAGGTATCTTTAAGTATTGCCCAACCAAAGCTTTACTGGGCTCTAGTCTGGAGAGTACTATGAGCAACAGCAACAACAATAGCACCAGCAACTCTTCTATGCAAAGTATGTTCAGCGGCCAAAATTCTATGTCATCTGAACAAATCGATAAACTCATGAAGGATTTCTCCTCTGCTATATCTGGAAATACGTCAGGATCAAACGCAACTGCTTCAAAGCAATCTGACTCCAGCACTTCAAATCAACATTCCTCAGAAAGTAAAAATTCTACAACTAAAGCACAAAATCCTTCTTAGTCAAAGGAGCCGTCTCAACTGTATTGTTGAGACGGCTCTCACCCTTTCATTCATACGTTTGAAAACAATAAGAAGTTTCACAGTATGATTAAAAAATTTAATTATAGTGACCATCATCATAGCGAGGGGTTGATTTCCGTTCCGGCTGGGCGCTTTGTTGCTGCCGCTTCGCTTTCGCACAGAGCAGAGCTTCCTGGGGGCGTTCGATGAGCCGCTTCGCTTCGCTGCAGGGTCTCGGGCCAACACTAAATTGGTCACGAAGGCGTTATCACAGGACGTGATGGTTTTAGCCTTCGTTCCTCTATCGCTGATCCCCGAGGAGTCGCCCAGCCTCCACTACAATCAACTATTTGCATAGCATACGTTTTAACAAAGTGTCATCTCTAAATTAAGATATGGACCAAAAAATCACGTATCACATATTACCACAACGAGTTATTTCCGTTCCTACTAGGAGCTTTCCTTGGGCTTCAAGGCAACAGATGTTGTTGGTGAGACAGCAAAGCGTCAGCACAGGACTTGATGCTTTTAGCCCTCGCTCCTTTAATCGCTTTGCTCCAAAGACTCATCTGTGACACTCCAATCAACTTATATACCTAGCATATATTTTAACAATTGTCGTCTATAACTTTTATCATTTAATCAGTCACTACTTAAACGTGCGCCAGCCGATATCTTTGCGGTAGAAGAAATTGTCCCATTTTTCAGTTGCAATGCCTGCGTATACTTTTTCTTGTGCTTCTTGTAAAGTAGATGCCTTTGCTCCAACTAATAAAACTCGGCCACCATTACCAACAAAGTTCTCATCTACAAGCTTTGTGCCTGCATGGAATACCGCGTGTGAAGCTGAAAGAGCCTTTAGGTTAGGTAATGCATTTCCTTTTTCAACGTCCCCTGGATAGCCTTCAGCGGCGATTACTACACCTAGCATTGCTTCTTCAGACCATTGCAAATCAAATGGCTTTTCATCCATCAATGCAGTCATAAATGCGCCAAAATCGGATGCCATACGTGGTAAAACTACTTGCGTTTCAGGATCTCCAAAGCGTGCATTAAACTCAATCACTTTTGGACCATTTTTCGTTAATATCAAACCTGCATATAAAATTCCGGTAAACGATACACTATCTGCCTCCATACCTTTCACGGTCGGTTCAACAATCGTTTTATATGCGTCATCCACTACTTCTTGAGAGATTTGAGGTACTGGCGAATAAGCTCCCATACCCCCTGTATTTGGTCCTTGATCGCCGTCATAAGCACGTTTATGGTCTTGAGCAATCACCATTGGATAAATCTGGCCTTTATGGACAAAGGACATAAAGGAGAATTCTTCCCCGTCTAGGAATTCTTCAATGACAACTCGAGAAGAGGACTCACCAAAACGTTGGTTCCCAATCATATCCTCTACAGCTTCAATCGCTTCATCTTCGGTCATTGCTACAACTACACCTTTACCAGCTGCCAAGCCGTCTGCTTTGATAACGATTGGTGCACCTTGCTCTTTAATATATGTAATAGCCTTGGCAGCTTCAGTAAACGTTTCATGGGCAGCAGTTGGGATATTGTATTTATTCATAATTTCTTTCGCATATGATTTACTGCTCTCGATTTGTGCTGCTGCCTTTGTTGGACCAAATACTCGTAAACCAATAGCAGTAAAGAAATCCACTATGCCTTCCGCAAGTGGTTGCTCAGGTCCTACAAAGGTTAAATCTACTGCATTTTCTTTTGCAAATTGTGCAAGACCTGCAAAATCCATAGTATCAATAGCAACGATTTCTGCATCGCTTTTCATGCCATCATTACCAGGTGCTACAAATACTTTATTAACAGATGGTGACATACTAAATTGTTTGGCGATAGCATGCTCTCGACCGCCGCTTCCAATGACCATTACTTTCATTTTAGGGAATCCTCCTCTTTGTGCGTAAAACCGAGATGTTGCCCATCTCGGTCTAGTTTTTGAATATTTTAGTGCTTGAAATGACGTACGCCAGTGAATACCATCGCAATGCCGTATTCATTTGCTTTATCGATTGAATCCTGATCTTTGATAGAGCCACCAGGTTGAATAATGGCCGTAATACCAGCCGCAGCAGCTGCTTCAACAGTATCGCTCATTGGGAAGAATGCATCTGAAGCTAGTGCTGCACCTTTTGCTTTTTCGCCTGCTTGCTCAAATGCGATTTTAGCTGCGCCAACACGGTTCATTTGACCGGCACCAACGCCAAGTGTCATTTGAGAATCTGTAACGACGATTGCATTAGATTTAACGTGCTTCACAACTGCCCAGCCAAGCTGTAATGCTTCCCATTCTTGTGCTGTCGGTTCACGGTCTGTGACAACTTTAATATCTGCATTAGAAAAGCCGTGGCGATCTGGTTCTTGTACAAGAAGACCACCTTCAACTGATACAACATTGAATTTGTCTTGTTTTGCTTGCTCAAAAGGAATTGTTAATAAGCGAATATTTTTCTTCTTCGTTAAAATATCAAGTGCTCCTTGAGAGAAAGCAGGTGCAATGATAATTTCTAAAAAGATATGGCTTAATTTTTCAGCAGTTGCTGCGTCTACTTCCATATTTAAAGCAATAATACCACCGAAAATAGATGTTGGATCTGCTTCATACGCTTTATAAAACGCTTCTTCTAATGTTGCGCCCGTTCCAACACCACAAGGGTTCATGTGCTTTACAGTTACTGCTGCAGGCATTTCAAACTCTTTGACAATTTGCAATGCGGCATTCCCATCTTGAATATTGTTGTATGATAATTCTTTACCATGTAATTGCGTAGCATAAGCTAATGAAAAATCTGAGCCTAGTCGCTTTTGATAGAATGCTGCTTTTTGATGAGGATTTTCACCATAGCGTAAGTTTTGTTTTAATTCATATGTCATTGTTAAGCTCTCTGGGAACTCTTCTTCTGTTAAGTAGTTTGATATATATGAATCATAAGCGGCTGTGTGACGGAAAACTTTTGCAGCTAACTTACGACGTGTTTCAATTGTCGTTGTACCATTAGCTTTAAGCTCCTCTAATACGTTCGCATAGTCATTGCTATCCACAATTACTGTTACATATTGATGGTTTTTTGCTGCAGAACGTAACATTGTTGGACCACCAATATCAATATTTTCGATAGCGTCATCCCATGTTACATTAGGCTTTGAAATTGTTTCAACAAACGGGTAAAGATTGACACAAACAATCTCAATTGGCTCAATTCCATGCTCATTCATTTGTGCTTGATGAGAAGCATCGTCAAACTTTCCTAATAGTCCACCGTGAATCATTGGATTTAAAGTTTTTACACGACCATCTAAAATTTCAGGGAATTTAGTTACTTCATCTACTGCTGTTACGGCAACATTATTGTCTTGTAACATTTTTTTCGTACCACCAGTTGATAAAATTTCATAACCTAACGCTACTAGTTCCTTTGCAAATTCTAAAATACCATCTTTATTGGAAACACTGATTAATGCACGTTTTGTCACAACAATATCCTCCTAATTTTTAGGTTCATCACCAAAACGTGTGGTTGATTTCTGTTCCGGCTGGGCGCTTTGTTGCTGCCGCTTCGCTTTCGCACAGAAAACATTTGTAGCTGACGCTTCGCTTTCGCTACAGAAAACATTTGTTGCTGACGCTTCACTTTCGCTACAGAGCAAAACTTCCTGGGGGCGTCCGATGAGCCGCTTGGGGCAACAGGATGTTTTTTGTGCGAAAGCGTAGTGTAACGTAGCGACGAAGGCGTTATCACAGGGCGTGATGCTTTTAGCCTTCGTTCCCCTATTTGCTCGCTCCAGGGTCTCGGGCCAACAGATGTCTTTTGCGCGAAAGCGTAGTGCCAACGAAGCGGCAGCAGCACGATGTTGGTCACGAATTCGTTATCACAGGATGTGATACTTTTAGCCTTCGTTCCTCTATCGCTAATCCCCAAGGAGTCGTCCAGCCTCCACTCCCATCAACTTATTTACATAGTAGACGTTTTAACAAAAGTCACCCACAACTTTTGGTGATAAACCAATTTTTATCGTGTTTGCCACGAATATGTCTTGCTATTATTGTTAGAGTAGAGTTGGCTGTATTGTTCTAGAAGACCTAACTCCTCACCACTGAATTACTTTAATAATTGCTGTAAAGCTTTTGTATAAAGTTCATGCTCTTCCTTATGAATGGCCGTTTCTGTTGCCTCACGATCACCTTCAACAACTTGAACTGCCGATTGAGCAATAATAGGTCCTGTGTCCATACCTTCATCTACAAAATGGACGGTTACACCTGTTATTTTGACTCCGTGTTCCATTGCTTGACCAATAGCATCCTTACCAGGGAAAGCCGGTAATAGTGAAGGGTGAATATTCACGATGCGCTGTGGGTATGCAGTTAGTAATACTTCACTAATTAAGCGCATATAACCTGCAAGCACAATCCATTCTACATGACATTTATGGAGTGCCTCGATAATAGCAGTCTCATAATTTGCTTTTGAAGAAAACTCTTTCGGACTTAAAGCTAGCACCGGAATACTATAGTTCTCAGCACGTGTCACTACAAATGCACTAGGCTTGTCTGTGACAACAAGTTCGATCTTTGCATGTAGTTCACCACGTTCAATTGCCTCTTGAATAGCTTGAAAGTTACTGCCGCTACCTGAAGCAAAAACGGCAATTTTAGTTGGTGCAGTCATTACACTAAACTCCCATCATGTGAGCCATTGAATACAACACCCTCGCCTTTCACAACGCGACCGATTTTGTATGCTTTTTCACCATTTGCTTCTACTGTAGCAAGTACTTTATCTACTTCATCTGCAGGTACAGCTAACACGAAGCCAATCCCCATGTTAAAGACATTATATAAATCCTTGTCCTCTAACTGGCCTTTTTCTTTTAAAAACTCAAAAATACGTAAGACAGGCCAAGAACCTAAGTTAATTTCAGTTGCTAAACCTTCTGGCATCATACGTGGTAGGTTTTCATAAAAACCACCGCCAGTTACATGGGCACAGCCATGAACGTCTGCTGCTTTTAAAGCTGCAAGTACAGGTCTTGCATATAATTTTGTTGGCACTAACAGGGCTTCCCCTATAGGACCAAGATTTTCGTAGCCTTCCACAATCGAATCAACAGCGTAATGATTATCTGCAAAAACAATTTTTCGTACTAATGAGTAACCGTTTGAATGCACCCCACTTGAAGCAATACCAACAAGCACGTCACCCTCTACGATTTTCTCTCCTGTTACGATGGCTGATTTTTCACAAGCTCCTACCGCAAAACCAGCTAAATCATACTCATCTTCTTCGTAAAGACCTGGCATTTCTGCAGTTTCTCCACCGATTAATGCCGCACCGGATTGCACACAGCCATCTGCAACGCCCTTTACGATTTGCTCAATTTTCGCTGGCTCTGCCTTGCCAAGGGCTACATAATCTAAAAAATACAATGGTTCAGCCCCTTGCGCTACGATATCATTGACACACATCGCTACACAGTCCACACCAATCGTGTCGTGCTTGTCCACCATAAACGCTAGCTTTAGTTTTGTCCCAACGCCATCTGTACCTGAAATAAGAACAGGTTCCTTAAGATTTAGTTCTGACAAGTCAAACATACCGCCAAAACCACCAAACGCGCCCATCACACCTAGACGGTTTGTTCGTTCAACGTGAGACTTCATTCGTTTTACGGCTTCGTAGCCTGCTTCTATATTTACACCTGCTTGTTCATATGCTTTTGACACGCAGAGTTCCTCCTTATCATCCAAATCGCCTTGGCACATCTGAATCTAGATTTATCATTTATAGCTAGACGTGTTTAGATGTTTTTCTTAACGTAATAGTTCTTTTTCATGTGGTAAGATTGTATCTGGGAAAATTTCTGTAGGATATTTACCTGTAAAGCACGCTAGGCATAATCCACGGTTTTCATCTTCATATGGTCTTGCAATCGTCTCCACCATACCTTCAACGGAAAGGAATGTTAGGGAATCGGCTCCTATAGCATCCCGGATTGCATCTACATTGTGGCTAGATGCAATCAATTCTTCATGTGTGGAAGTATCAATACCGTAATAGCAAGGATCCGTCATCGGTGGTGAAGAAATGACAACATGTACTTCTGCCGCCCCTGCATCTTTTAACATTTTTACAATACGTCTTGAAGTTGTACCGCGAACGATTGAATCGTCCACCATCACTACACGTTTATCTTTTACGACTTGAACAACAGGAGAAAGCTTCATTTTCACACCGCGTTCACGTAATTCCTGTGTTGGTTGGATAAATGTACGACCTACATAACGATTTTTAATAAGACCTAGCTCATACGGAATGCCACTTTCCTCTGCAAAGCCGATTGCTGCTGAAATACTTGAATCAGGGACACCTGTTACAACATCCGCTCCAATATGTGCACATTCTCGAGCAAGCTGTTTGCCCATACGTTTACGCGCCATGTGGACGTTAATACCATCAATATCAGAATCGGGACGTGCTAAATAAACGTACTCCATCGCGCACATTGCACGTTTATCCATATCTACAAAACGATCAGATTTTACACCCTCATCGTTAATAATTAATAACTCACCAGGTTCAACAGATCGAACAAATTCTGCACCTATTAAATCAAATGCACAAGTTTCAGAAGCTACAACCCAGCCATCTCCTAGCTTCCCAAGAGATAATGGACGTAAACCATGTGGATCACGTGCAACAAGCATTTCATCTTTAGTCATAATTAAGACCGAATACGCGCCCTTTAATAAAGATAGGGCATTTTTCACCTTCGCACGGAATGGTGAATGCGAGCTTTTCTTAATAAGATGTGCTAGCACTTCAGTATCGGAGCTGGAATGGAAAATACTACCTTGACGCTCTAAATACTGTTTTAAGTGCGTGGCATTGACTAAATTACCGTTATGAGCAATTGAAAGGCTACCAGTTGAGGAGTGAAATAATAACGGCTGTACATTTTCAATACCGCCCCCTCCAGCAGTCGTATAACGGACATGGGCAATTGCTGCTTTTCCGTCCACTGCCTTTAATTTCTCTTCGTTGAAAACATCATTAACTAATCCTTCGCCTTTCACCGCGCGAAGATGCTGACCGTCAGAAACTACGATCCCAGCGCCTTCTTGGCCACGGTGTTGAAGAGCATGAAGCCCGTAATAACTAAGGTGTGCTGGATTTGAGTTACCCCAAATACCAAACACCCCACATTCTTCGTTTAAGCCTCTGAGTTCAGCAAGCATGGGATTGCTCCTTTCCAATTAGAACGGAATTCCTCCACTGTACCTTCTACAAGCACACCGTTGTCACCGTCGATTTTAACAAGCGCATCGTTTGTTACAACACCGATTTTCATTGCGTCTTTTACAATTTCTACAAATGCAGCTACATTTTCTTCTTTCACTGTTACAACAAAACGAGATTGTGTTTCACTGAATAATGCTGTTGTAGCAGAGCCTGTTAATGTTACATCAAGACCTAAGCCATTTGCGCCAAATGTTGTTTCAGCAAGCGCTACTGCAAGACCGCCTTCTGCTACATCATGTGCAGATTGTACGATTCCTGCTTTAATCGCTTTAAGCAATGCTTCTTGACGTGCGGCTTCAATTTGTAGGTCAATTGCCGGTGCTTTCCCTGAAATAACCCCATTATTTAATAGTTTTTGAAGCTCCGAACCACCGAACTCAGTTTTTGTATCGCCGATCACAAATACTACATCACCAGCAACCTTTACTTCTTGAGTTGTCACATGTGCTAAATCTTCAATTAGTCCAACCATACCGATTGTTGGTGTTGGGTAAACCGCTTCGCCAGAACGCTCGTTATAAAGAGAGACGTTACCGCCGATTACTGGTGAATTCAATGCTGTACAAGCCGCTGAAATACCATCAGCTGATTTTTCAATTTGCCAGAAGATTTCTGGTTTCTCAGGATTACCAAAGTTTAAGCAGTCAGTAATTGCTAATGGTGTACCACCAGTTGCCACGATATTACGAGCTGCCTCTGCTACAGCAATGGCACCGCCTACCTCTGGATCTAGGAAAATATAACGAGAGTTACAGTCAGTAGTCATCGCTAATCCTTTGTTCGTACCGCGAACGCGGATCACGGCTGCATCAGAACCTGGTGCAACGACTGTTGATGTACGAACTTGATAATCATATTGATCGTAAACCCACTCTTTTGAAGCAACTGTTGGTGCTTTTAAAAGTGCATTTAATGTTTCTTTGTAATCTGTTACCACTGGTTCTGTGTTTTCCATCGCTTGGAACTCAGCATAGTAAGCAGGCTCTGCAGATGGTTTATGATAAACTGGTGCATCTTCTGCAAGTGCATCAGCAGGTACTTCAGCTACAACTTCGCCATTATGTAATAGGCGTAGCATTTTATCATCCGTCACGCGACCAATTGCCACAGCATCTAAGTCATATTTATCGAAAATCGCTTTAATTTCATCTTCGCGACCTTTTTTCACAACAAGTAGCATACGCTCCTGAGATTCAGATAGCATCATTTCATATGCTGTCATGCCTGTCTCACGTTGAGGTACTAAGTCTAAGTTCATTTCTACACCAGAGCCAGCCTTAGAAGCCATTTCTGCTGATGAAGACGTAAGACCAGCAGCACCCATATCTTGAATACCTACTAGCGCGTCAGATTTTACAACTTCTAAACATGCTTCAAGTAAAAGTTTCTCCATAAATGGATCTCCTACTTGAACTGCTGGACGTTGGTTCTCAGATTCTTCTGTTAACTCTTCAGATGCAAATGTTGCACCATGGATACCGTCACGGCCTGTTTTAGCACCCACATACATAACTGTATTCCCTACACCAGCCGCGATTCCACGTTGAATATCTTTGTGGTCGATTAAACCTACACACATTGCATTCACTAGTGGATTGCCTTCATAGCAAGGATCGAATTGAATTTCGCCACCGACTGTAGGAATCCCGATACAGTTACCGTAACCTGCGATACCAGCAACTACTTCTTCAAATAAATATTTACCACGTGCTGATTTTAATTCGCCAAAGCGTAGTGAGTTTAGCATCGCAATTGGACGTGCACCCATTGAGAAAACGTCACGGATAATACCACCAACTCCTGTAGCAGCACCTTGATAAGGCTCAATTGCTGATGGGTGGTTATGTGATTCCATTTTAAATACAACTGCTTGTTCGTCACCAATATCAACGATACCAGCACCTTCACCTGGACCTTGTAAAACTTGTGGACCCTTTGTAGGGAATTTACGTAACACTGGTTTTGAATTTTTGTATGAGCAGTGCTCAGACCACATTACGGAGAAAAGACCTGTCTCTGTCCAGTTTGGTAGACGTCCTAAAATACCTTCTACCATTGCAAATTCTTCGTCTGACATCCCCATACCAGCGTATAACTTTTGCTCTTTAATTTGCTGTGCTGTTGGCTCAAACTTAGTTGTTGACATGATTTTCCCTCCACTGCTTCACAATTGATTTAAATACTGCTAGACCGTCTGCTCCGCCCACCAGTGCATCAACAGCTCGCTCTGGGTGAGGCATCATCCCTAGTACATTGCCACGCTCGTTTGTAATCCCTGCGATATCTTCTAAAGAACCGTTTGGATTTTCGCCTGAATATGTGAACACGATTTGATTGTTATCTTTTAATTGTTGTAAAGTTTCCTCGTCACAGTAGTAGTTACCTTCACCGTGAGCGATTGGAATATTGATTATTTGACCTAGCTCATATTGGTTTGTGAATAATGTATTATTGTTTTCAACTTTAAGCTGGATTGTACGGCACATGAATTTCAAATTTTTATTACGAAGTAATGCGCCTGGTAATAAGCCTGCTTCAGTTAAGATTTGGAAGCCATTACATACTCCCAATACCGGCTTACCAGCATCTGCTGCCTTCTTAACCTCTGCCATAATATTAGATTGGTTGGCCATCGCACCACAGCGAAGATAGTCCCCGTACGAGAAGCCTCCCGGTACTAAAATGCCATCAAAGCCACTTAAATCTGTTGCTGTATGCCATACATATTCTACTTCTTCACCTAGCTCGTCTTTAATCGCATGATACATATCGATATCACAGTTTGACCCAGGGAAAACGAGTACTGCGAATTTCATGATTAGTTAGCCTCCTCGACTTCGTAGCGATAGTCTTCGATTACAACGTTAGTTAAAACCTTTTCACACATTTCTTTTACTAGAGTATCAATATCACGTTCTGTATCTTTAATTGCTAGTTCAAGATATTTACCGATTCGTAAATCTTCTACTTCAGCGTAACCCATTTTCACTAAAGAACCTTGTACAGCTGAACCTTGTGGATCAAGAATGCTCTCACGTAATGTCACGTAAATTTTAACTTTTTTCATTGTTATTTGCCTCCGAGTCTAGAAAGTATAATAGTATAAACTTCAGTTAAATTACCAAGGTCTCTACGAAAGACATCTTTGTCTAACTTTTGCTTTGTAGTTGCATCCCAAAGTCTGCATGTATCTGGTGATATTTCATCTGCCAGTAGTACATTTCCGTCATTGTCACGTCCGAACTCTAATTTAAAGTCAATTAATGTAACGTTGACATCTGCAAAAATAGGCTGTAAAACTTTGTTCACTACAAGTGCACCATCATAAATGGCTATCACTTCCTCAGGTGTTGCAAGATCAAGTACGTCAATATGCTCCGTTGTAATGAGCGGATCGCCTAGCTCATCGTCTTTATAATAAAATTCAACGATTGGGCGTTTTAATGGTGTACCTTCCTCAAAGCCAAGACGTTTCGCTAAGCTACCCGCCGCTATATTGCGAACTACGACTTCAATTGGAATAATATCTACCTTTTTTACAAGCTGCTGCGTATCAGATAATTGTTTTACGAAATGTGACGCAATTCCGTTTGCTTGTAATTTTTCGAAAATTAAAGATGTAATGCGATTATTTAATACGCCTTTGCCTTCAATTTCTTCTTTTTTCTCACCATTAAACGCTGTTGCACTATCCTTGTATTCAACGAGTAACACATTAGGCTCCTCTGTTGTGTACAATTTTTTTGCTTTACCTTCATACAAAAGTTGACCTTTAGTCATTTCGTTACTCCCCCTGATATTATGAAATACACGCGTATTGTTCAGAATTGAAACGTACGTATACGATTCAATTCTGTAACAACCACAAGTGACTCTACTCAATCAATTTCGCCTTAGCGTAATTGTAGCTGTCGCTTTGCTTTCGCGCAGATAAACAAAGCGTCCGGATTTTGAATTGTGCTGGCACAATTCATTCTTTTCAAAATCCGTGACATCCGCCGGAGGCTTTAGGCCAACAGATGTTTTTTGCGCGAAAGCGTAGTGCTAACGCAGCGGCAGCAGCATGATATTGGTCACTCAGTCATTGCCACAGGGCGTGGCGTTTTTAGACTGAGTTCCTCTATTTCAGTAGGTGTTTGGTTACCTACTGAATGAAGATTGTTAGTTAAGTCCAAGACGTTCAAAAATCATATCTACATGTTGTAAATGGTAGTTGTAGTCGAAGCATTCATCTAGCTCTTCCTTCGTTAAATACGATGTAATTTTTTCACTTGCATCGACTAACGTACGGAACTGAACTTGCTCGTCCCATGCCTGCATCGCTAAAGGTTGTACTGTATCATACGCTTCCTCACGCACTAACCCTTTATCAATCAGTGCTAATAAGATACGTTGAGAATAAATTAGACCAAAAGTGCGACCCATATTACGTTTCATGTTTTCAGGGAATACTGTTAAGTTTTTCACTATGTTACCGAAGCGATTTAACATATAGTTAAGTGTAATCGTTGCATCTGGTAAAATAACGCGCTCTGCAGATGAATGTGAAATATCACGCTCATGCCATAATGCTACGTTTTCATAAGCCGTTACCATATAGCCACGCATTAAACGTGACATACCAACCATGTTTTCAGAACCGATTGGATTACGTTTATGAGGCATTGCTGACGAGCCTTTTTGACCTTTTGCAAATGCTTCCTCAACTTCACGCGTTTCTGATTTTTGCAAGCCGCGAATCTCTGTTGCAAATTTCTCAATTGATGTTGCGATTAATGCCAACGCACCTAAATATTGCGCATGACGATCGCGTTGTAATGTTTGAGTTGAAATAGGTGATGCTGCAAGGCCTAGTTTATCGCATACATATTGCTCAACTTTAGGATCGATATTGGCATATGTTCCAACTGCTCCAGACATTTTTCCTGTTTCAATTACTTTTGCTGCTGCTTCAAAGCGTTCTAGGTTACGCTTCATTTCTTCATACCATAAACCAAGTTTTAAACCGAAAGTTGTTGGCTCAGCATGAACACCATGTGTACGTCCCATCATAACCGTATGCTTATGCTCTTTCGCTTTTGCTGCAATAATATCAATGAAATTCACGATGTCTTTGCGTAAAATATCATTCGCTTGTTTAATTATATAAGAAAGGGCTGTATCAACTACGTCCGTAGAAGTTAAACCATAGTGCACCCATTTTCGCTCTTCACCAAGTGTCTCAGAAACGGCACGAGTAAATGCTACAACATCATGACGTGTTTCTTTCTCAATCTCTAAAATGCGATTAACATCAAATGAAGCATTTTCACGAATTTTAGCTACATCCTCTTTTGGGATGTCTCCGATTTCTGCCCAAGCCTCACATGCTAAAATTTCAACTTCTAACCAAGCTTGATATTTATTTTGTTCTGTCCAAATTGCGCCCATTTCGGGTCTTGTGTAACGTTCGATCATTGCGTTTCTCCTTCTATTCTGACCAAATGCCAGAACTATCGATTTGTTGTAGTGTTTCTTCTATGTTTTTTGTCATAATCGTTACGTGGCCCATCTTACGGTTTACCTTAGCTTCAGCTTTCCCATAAAGATGTATAGACCATTCAGGATATTTAGCAATTGAGTTACTAAGTGGCATGACATGCTGCCCTAAAACATTTACCATAATAGATGGTGCCCAAAGTTGTGGTTTACATAATGGCCAACCACAAACTGCACGTATATGCTGATGGAACTGTGAAACGTTACATGCTTCTATAGAATAGTGACCTGAATTATGAGGTCTTGGTGCTAATTCATTTATAACGATTCCACCATCTTCTAATACAAACATTTCTACAGCTAATGTCCCTACTAAATTTAGATAATCAGCAATTTTCAAGGCCTCTCGTTCTGCAGACAGTGATGTTTCCTCTTTTATACGAGCTGGTACGATCGTTTCATGTAAAATTTGATGAACATGAATATTTTCTCCAACTGGCTGACAATATGATTCACCATTCCCGTTTCTTTGAACAATGACAGACACCTCTTTAACGAAAGATACATATCCCTCAACAATACATTGTGAATGAGAGAAAAGCCCTTTTGCTAACGGTAGGTCTTCTGTAGATTTTAAAAGCTGCTGCCCCTTGCCATCATAGCCACCTCTTGCTGTTTTGACTATACAAGGATAACTAATCCTATCAATATTGGCTAGTAATTCTTCATATGTATTTACCACCAAATAAGGGGCTACTGGACAACCCGCGTTCACTATCGCTTCTTTCTCTGTCACACGGTCTTGTGTGATGCGTACTAGCTCTGCTCCTTGTGGGACGTAAGCCATTTGTGTTAAACGTTTTAAGCCTTCATAATCGATATTTTCAAATTCATACGTTATAACGTCACTTACCTCTGCAAGTTCTTCTAAAGCTGACTCATCATCATACGGGGCTACAATAAGTACATCCGCAACCTGTCCACCTGGTGAATCCATTGATGGTTCAAGAACGGCGATTTTAAAGCCTGCTTCTTTAGCAGCAAGTGCCATCATACGGCCAAGCTGACCTCCTCCGATAATGCCTATCGTCTGCCCGGGATAAATTATCTTTGTCACACTAAGTCACCTGTGCTTTCCAATACTTGTTGCTTCGTGGCTTCACGTCTAGCATCTAGTTTATTAGCAAGCTCTGCATCTGTTGTCGATAAAATTTGCGCTGCTAGCAAGCCTGCATTCGTCGCTCCCGCTTTGCCAATCGCTACTGTTGCTACAGGTACACCGCCAGGCATTTGAACGATTGATAATAAAGAATCAAGACCGTTAAGAGCACGTGATTGCACAGGTACACCGATTACCGGTAACGTTGTTTTAGCTGCTACCATTCCAGGTAAATGCGCAGCTCCACCTGCACCAGCAATAATTACTTGAATACCTCGCTCACGTGCTGATTCTGCATACTCAAACATTAAATCGGGAGTACGATGTGCAGATACAACTTTTTTCTCGTACGGTACCTGTAATTCATCTAAAATATCACATGCATATTTCATTGTTTCCCAGTCACTTGAACTCCCCATAATGACACCGATTTTCGGATTCATGATTGTCGCTCCTTTTTAACGTTAGAAAAATGATCAAATATTTTATAGCTACTACAATTCCTTACTTTTTCTTTTTATAACAAAGAAAATCCTCAAATAAACTACTCCCTACCATACACGTGAAAGCAGTTTACTTGAGGACTTATTATGAAAAGAATATGCAAATGTACATTTCTGCACATAAACCTTCCCGTAACATGCCAAAAGTGCTTTCCCGCATAGTCCAGCATTTACGGTGCCGGGTAGAGACACTAGAGCCAATCCTCTAGCATATATGTGGGATTTATTTGTTTTTCCTTCTCATATTTTAACAAGTCATTCCATTGTAGTCAACCAAAAATGCGAACATTTTATTTTGGTCTTTTATAAATGTTCGGATTTAAGCAAGAATTACTCGGAATCTTGCCATAACATTGCTTTGAATTGTATTTTTTGACGCAAATACGTTGGTTCTCCATTGACTAAGTGAAAAATCGGTTCTTCTTTTCTTCCCACTGCCATATAACCATCTCGACGCATTCTTGCCAAACAATCTTCAATTGACTCGTTTTCTTCTACTTCATACCAAATTTGTTTTTTTCCCAAATCTTTCTTCCTTTCAATCTTGTTTCCAATTGTTTTCCCTTGTATGAATTCCATTATACCTTTAGTTTGTTCCTTTAGTATGTATGATGTATTAATAAAATGCTCTTCGCCAAAACGTGAAGTTGATTTTCGTTCCGACTAGGCACTTTCCTGGGGGGCGTCCGATGAGCCGCTTGGGCCAACAAATGTTTTATGCGAAAGCGTAGTGCAACATAACGACATCGGCACGATGTTGGTCACGAAGGCGTTATTATAGGATGTGATATTTTTAGCCTTCTTTCCTCAGCTTGCTCGCTCCATGGTCTCGGGCCAACATGATGTTGGTCACGAAGGCGTTATCACAGGACGTGATGCTTTTAGCCTTCGTTCCTTTATTGCTATTCCCAAAAAAGTCGCCCACTCTCCGCTTAATAAATATCATTCTCAACTTTTGGTGACTAGCTATTAACAAGGAATTATATTTTTATTGTTACTAATGGAAGACAAATTAAAAGAACTGCAGAAAAATAAACTGCAGTTCTTTATTAAGGATTTTGAAATCCGTAGATTCCAATTAAATATGCACCCAGGAACATTAAAAAAGCATTGAGTACAATTAAAACCCTACGAATATCGCCTTTAATACCCAAAATTGCGCTAATTATTCCTAATCCTCCTACACAAATGGCGTAAATATACTTAGATCATAAAGGAAATTAAAAAAACTACCATACCATTTTGATGAATCATAGCCAAACATAAAGAATGTAATCATTAAGGAAAATATTGATATAGTAGAAAAAATGTTACGCCTCATTTTTTAATTCCTCCCTTATTAAAGCAAGATGTGTGTTATAGATCTAATTTCAATTTAAAATTCGCTAATAAAGCTCGTCCGACTTTACTCTTTGAACAATATTTAGACATTCCAGCAAGTTGTAAAAATCTCTCTTGATGGCGCTCTATCCTCCTGTTCGTTAATTCTATCAATCGTTTTTGTTTTTACGGGCACATATGTGTTTCCCCCCCGATACATTCCACAAACTTTGCTCGTTTTTTTAGGAGGATATGTCGATTAGTTCATTCATTATACAGCATCATTCATTATGTAAATTTAAAAATGAGTATATCATTTTACTTTTATTTTATAAAACAAAAAAGCCGAGGAATAAATCCTCGACTTTTCTAGGTGCCTAGCGACGTCCTACTCTCACAGGGGGAAGCCCCCAACTACCATCGGCGCTAAAGAGCTTAACTTCCGTGTTCGGTATGGGAACGGGTGTGAC